>NZ_AKJR01000073.1:19974-28900 GCF_000282235.1 Pseudomonas sp. GM24
TAGGGTGAGGGGCTCTTGATTTACAGCTTATTTGCCGGGAGTAAGGGTCAAACGAGTTTTGCCATAGACCCGATCAAAGTTCTGCGGCTGCATCGGCAAGCCGATGTACTGCCCCTTCAGCCACGCATCAATCCCGTTCAGGTAGTTCGGGCTGACCGGATTCCCGGATTGTCCCGTACCGTTCTGGCCCATCAGCGGCTCAGCCTGACCGAAGTCAACGATGAAGCGCATCGACGGCGCGCGGGTGGTGGTGAAGTCCTGACCCCAAGCGAACGCCGAAGTGTTCAACGTCGTGTGATCGCCACCGGCCGCCAGCGGCCCACGCACGATCTGACCATTGCTGTTCTTCCACACATAGCTGTGCAATTTGCCCCACTGCCAGGTTCTGTGATCGCCACCCAACTGACTCTCGCCAGCGCTGATCGCTGCGGCAAAGCTGCGGGCGAGAATCACGGCTTTGTCCTCTTTCTGTGGCGTGCGAATGTCATCCCAGAACGGACTGTCTTCGCGTCCCAACAGATGATCGGCCTGCGCTGCGTAGGACAAATCACCATTGGCAATAAACGCTTTCCACGCCGCGCTCGATTCCGGGCCGAGTTCGTCGAGGAAGATCTGCTTCATGCTTTCCTGCAGGAACAACTCATAGATCGCCGCATCCGCCGAGGTCGGGCTGAGCTTGCCGTCGAACGCCATCAACCGCGTGAACGCTTCACGCGCCTTGCTGCGATCCGCTTCCGGCAGAGCGTCAATCGCCTGTTTCAGCGGTTGTTTCATGCCCGGTGCTTCGAAGACTTTCTTCAACTTGGCGGCGAAGGTGGTGGTCTGGTCGTATTGCATGGCGATCACGCTACGGCTGTCGTGCTTGCCGCTGCCGGCCAGCTCCGCCAGACGCTCGCCACGCTCCGGCGCCGCCCAGGAGTTCGACAACTGCATGCCGTAACCGTGTGGAATCACGCGCTGGTTGGCGGTGCCGAGCCAGCCTTGTGCCGGGTCCTGATCGTACGGGTGCAGCATCGGGTCGGCGTAACCGTCCCAGTCATAGCGACCTTCCCAGCCCGGCGATGGCAGCAAACCTTCGCCTTCACGCCGATTGGGGAAACGCCCGGTGACTTGCCAGCCAATGTTGCTCGCATCGGCGAACACCAGATTCAGGGCGATGGCGCGGATTTCACGGCTGGCGTCGGAAGCGCGTTCAACGGTTTGCGCGCGGGTCAGGTCAAAAAATGCGTCCAGCGATTTATCGTCAGTGAAGCTCGGGGTTTGCAAGGCCAGACCGAAACCGCTGCCTTGCGCCGCCGCTTGAGCGCTGTTGAGCAACGCGCCGTGACGGGTTTCGTACACCGCTTCGCGAATCGGCCGCTGGCCTTTGACGAAGTAGGTTTCGTTGCGCACGCCCAGCGGTTGCCATTTGCCGTTGACCTCGTAGGTCAGGCTGCTGCCCTGGCGACGGATTTTTTCCAGGAACAGATCCTGGTTATCGCCGAGCACGCTGGTCGTGCTCCACGCCACTTTGCCGTTGAAGCCACCGAGGACCAGCGGCAAACCGGCGACGGTGACGCCCGCCGCCTGATATTTCGGCGCGCGGATCTGCACGAAGCTCCACAGCGACGGCGCGGCCAGCGGCCCATGGGCGTCGCTGGCCAGCAGGCTCTTGCCGCTGCGGCTGCGTTGCGGGGCGATCGCCCAGTTGTTTGAAGATGTGGTGCCCAGCAGGTTCAGCGCCGACAGTTGCTGGCTGGCGTTGCTCAGCTCGGTCAGACCGGGGATTTGCCCGTTGAGCTTGAGGCCTTGCAGCTTGTCGGCCTCGGCCAGTGGCAGGTTTTCGTCCGGCGCGGACGGCGTCAGCCAGGCCAGTTTGTCGCTGGTCACGGTTTGCGCGAGCACCAAGGATTCAATTTCTTCCGGCAGGTTGGCCGACTGGCTGAAATTCAGCAGGGCGAAAATCAGTGCCGAATCTTCCGGCTTCCAGTATTCAGGCTTGTAACCGCTGGAGGCGAGATCGCCCGGCAACTTGTCGGCGTAGCGGAACAGGTAGGCGTTGACACCCCGCGCATAGACTTCGAAGAAACGCTTGAGGCGTGGCGACGAGGCTTTGTACAGCTCGCCGGCGCTTTTCTTCAGATTGACCGCGCGCATGTAGCGGTCGGCGTCGAGCATCGACGCGCCGGACATTTCCGCCAGACGGCCCTGAGCGAGCAGGCGCAAGGTGACCATCTGGTTGATGCGGTCGCTGGCGTGCACATAGCCGAGGCTGAACAGCGCGTCGTGGAAAGTATTACTTTCGATCAACGGCATGCCCATGGCATTGCGGCGTACCGACACGTTCTGCGCCAGGCCCTTGAGCGGTTGCACACCGGAGGTCGGCGGGAGGGTGTCCTGAGCGTTCCAGGTCTGGCAACCGGACAGGCCCAAAACACCGGCCACTGCTGCGGCAACGCCGAACCGGGGAAGAAAATGTGTGAGGGCTGGCGAGGCCATGGCAAAGCTCCTGCGGGGGGTAGCGTCAGTAAAGGCGCTACGTTAGTGAGCAGGAGGGTGCCGCGCAAGCGGGCGACAGAGTTATTTCTTCAGTTCTCGACGATCGTTTCAGCGCGCAGCAAAGGAATGCCTCAACGGACGCTCCGAGTTCGGCTTTGAAGGGACGCGGAGCGTCCCGGGCTGCATTCCCACGCAGAGCGTGGGAACGATCAGAATCACGGCGATTCAGGACTTCGGTGGATTGATTTTCTGCACCAACGCGTAGGCCTTCACTGTCGCTGGGCGATCCTTGATGTGGTTGAACCAGCGCTGCACATGGGGGAAGTCTTCGAGATTCTGACTCTGCCATTTGTGCGAGACGATCCACGGATAAATCGCCATGTCGGCAATGCTGTATTCGCTGCCGGCGACGAATGCGTTATCGGCCAGTTGTTTGTTCAATACGCCATACAGCCGCGCCGTCTCATCAATGTAGCGCTTGATTGCATAGGGGATTTTTTCCGGTGCGAACTGGCTGAAATGGTGATTCTGTCCGGCCATCGGCCCCAGTCCGCCCATCTGCCAGAACAGCCATTGCAGCGCCGTTTGCCGACCGCGCAGGTCTTTGGGCAGAAACTTTCCGGTTTTCTCCGCCAGATACAAAAGAATCGCCCCGGATTCGAACAGCGACAGCGGCTCGCCACCATCGGCCGGTTCATGATCGACGATGGCCGGAATGCGGTTGTTCGGCGCGATTTTCAGAAAGTGCGGCTGGAACTGCTCACCCTGGCTGATATTGATCGGATGGACGTTGTACGGCAGGCCGGCTTCTTCAAGGAACAGGGAGATCTTGTGGCCGTTGGGGGTGGTCCAGTAATACAGATCGATCATGGAAAACTCCAAAGCAGAAATGGACGTGTGTGCGGACAGCAAACGCCGGCGTCAGGTCGTCCCGTGTGCGTTCGATAGCTTGCTTAGTAGGAAGAGGTGATGCTGAACTGCGCAGAATTCAATGACCCCGCGTGAGAAAAATCGCCATGGAGCTTCAGGCCAACGCTGCACTGATCATCATCGACCAGCAAAAAGGCATCCTGCAACCGCGTTTGGGGCGAAGGAATAATCCTCAGGCGGAGGAGCGAATCCTTGATCTGCTGGGGCTTTGGCGGCGTAGCGGTCGGCCGGTGGTGCATGTGCAGCATTTGTCGCGCGAGCCGGATTCGGTATTTTGGCCGGAACAGGAGGGGGTGGAGTTTCAGCAGCGGTTTTTGCCGCAGGACGGTGAATGGCTGATTCAGAAACAGGTGCCCGATGCGTTTTGTGCTAGCGGGTTAGAGGCGCGGTTGCGTGAGGCGGGGATCGGGCAGTTGATCATTGTTGGCGTGGCGACGAACAACTCCGTGGAATCCACGGCGCGCACGGCGGGCAATCTGGGGTTCGATGCGTGGGTCGCGGAGGATGCCTGTTTCACCTTCGACAAGGCCGACTATTTCGGCACGCTGCGTACCGCTGAAGAGGTGCACGGGATGTCGCTGGGGAATTTGCAAGGGGAGTATGCGACGGTGGTCAGTGCTGCGCAGATTCTAGTGGCTGGCTGAAAAACTTCGCCGTATGTGCCGGCCCCTTCGCGAGCAGGCTCGCTGCCACAGTGGGCCGTATTCCAACTGAAGGAACTCGATTGACTGTGGGAGCGAGCCTGCTCGCGAAAGCGGTCTGTCAGGCGAAGAGGGTCTTCGCCCCGAGCATCAAGCGCCGTGGCACTTCTTGAATTTCTTGCCGTTGCCGCATGGGCAAGGGTCGTTGCGACCGACGTCTTTCAGGGCGTTGCGCACCGGTTCCTGGTGGGCGTGGCCGCAGTTCGGGCCGTGAACGTGGCCGTGGTCATGATCGTGATGGTCATGATCATGATCGTGGTTGCAGTCAGGGCCATGGACATGAGGTTGCTGAGTCATCGGTTTTGCTCCGGAATTAAATCGGCGGGGATTATCACGCCATTGCGCTCAAGGTGCACGTAGTGAGCGATGAATAAACCGGTTTCCATCTCACCCTGCAAACGATAGGGAATCTGCTGATTCGGATTTTTCAGCATTTTCACCACGTCTTTTACCTTCGGCCACAGGTTGGTGCGGATCGGCACCTTGAAGTAGGCACTGCGTTTCGGCCCGACCGTAAACCAGTGTTCATGCTCGCCTTCGGCCAGCAGCATGTCGGCCAGATGAATGCGGTAGTCCAGGCCGCGCACGGTCAGGTCGCTGTCGTTGGGGTTGTCGATGCGAAAGTGCAGGATGAATTTCTGTTCGAGCAGTTTGGCGCGCACCACTTCGACTTTGACCAGATGCACGGCGGGGTCGACGCTGTCATCGCTGAACCACGACGCGCAACCGCCGAGATTGAGCATCAGCATCAGAATGAAGCATTGGCAGGTGCGCCGACGACCGAGCATGGTTTAACTCCCTTTGGTGCCAGTCTAGACGCTAAAAGATCGCAGCCTGCGGCAGCTCCTACAGGGGAAACGCAAATCCTGTGTAGGAGCTGCCGCAGGCTGCGATCTTTTGATCTTCAACCTCAAGCGCCGAAATACCCTGCACAGCACTTCTTGAATTTCTGCCCACTGGCGCACGGGCAACTGTCATTGCGCCCCAGCTTCAACTGCACCGTCGGATCAATGAAGTACCAGCGCCCGGCGTTCTGCACGAACGAGGAGCGCTCGCGGTGGCTGTGCTCACCCTGATCATCGTGCCAGCGCGCGGTGAAAGTGACGAAGGCGTGTTCTGGCTGACCGCCGAGCACTTCCGAACTCTCGACCTCAAGGCCAAGCCAGGTGCTCTGCGCGCTCCAGTTACTGATCGACTGGCGATCCAGTCCCGCTTGCTGAGCAGGCAGGGTGGTCGCCACCAGATAATCGATCAAACCCAGCACATAGGCGCTGTAGCGCGAACGCATCAGCGCTTCGGCGCACGGCGCCGGGTGGCCGTCGTGATAGTGGCCGCAGCAGGCCTCCAGCAGATTGCCGCTGCCGCACGGGCAAATGGCTGTACTCATTGCATTACCACCAGTATTTCCCGAAGTTTTCCGGATTGGCCCAGAACCGTGAGTTGAGCCAGTCGGGGACTTGTTTGTAGTCAAGCAGATCATAGGTGAACAGTGTCAGCACTTGATCGTCGCGTTGAAAACGTTCACTGGCTTGCAGCGCCAGCGAATAGAAGTCGGTTTCCTGCCAGCCGCTGGCTGACAGGTCTGCCAGCACGGCGATGCGGCTGGCGTTGAGATTGCGAATCCCGCCCAACAGGTTCAGGCCATCGCGTTTGAGCAAATGTTCCAGACAATCGACCACCAGCGCCAGGTCGAAACGCTGCGCCGCCAGTTCAGCAGGCAATGGGCCCGGCGCGGCATGGGCCACGGTGGTGTCTGGATGCGCCTGTTTAAAAGCGCTCAAGGCCGGAAACTCACTGGCGCCGATCAGCAGCAGACGCGCCGGGGCGTAGCGATCCAGCAAAGCGGCCAGCGCCTGTTGCGGCGTGCGGGAAGAAATGGCGACGTTCATCAAAGCTCCTCAATCAGACCGCCAAGACTAGCCTGCCTGACGGTGCGGGCAAAGAGCCCTGTTCCGCCCGTTTGCGGCAAATGTGCCGAAGTCCTGTGAACAGGCTCGCAAACAGCGGTGGCCTATTGCTGGCGGAGATTAAAACTCCGGTCTTTACTCCCTGAATCGGTTTTAAGCCGATCCCTCAGGAGAAAACCAGATGAGCATAGTTCGGACAGCATTACCTTTGATTCTGCTAACCAGTGTGTTGACTGGTTGCGCAGGTTTACAGAAAACCGACTGGCCGACCTGTGCGGCGGTCGGTGGTGTTGTCGGTGCCGGTCTCGGCGCGACCGAAAGTTCGGCGTGGGCCGGCTACGGTGCGTTGCTGGTCGGCGGCACGGCAGCGGCCTATTGCTGGGTTCACGGTGATGGCGACGAAGACGGCGATGGTGTGCCGGACAGTCGCGACAAGTGCCCGGGCACGCCTAAAGGCGTACAGGTCGACGCTGACGGTTGCCCTCCACCAGCCCCTGCGCCGGTGGTTGAAGAAGCGGTAGTGGTCAAGGAAGAAACCATTGTCATCCGTGATGTGCACTTCCAGTTCGACAAAGCGACGCTGACCGGCCCTGACAAGCAAGTGCTCGACAAGGTCGCCACCCGCCTGAAACAGGAATCCTCGACTGCGCAACTGACCGTGACCGGTCATACCGACAGCGTGGGCAGCGATGCCTACAACAAAAAACTGTCGGATCGTCGTGCGCATTCGGTGGTGGACTACCTGATCCAGCAAGGTGTGCCACGCGCCAGCTTCGTTTCGGTGTCCGGTCTGGGTGAAAGCCAGCCAGTGGCCGACAACAAAACCGCTGACGGTCGCGCGCAAAACCGTCGTACCGAAATCAAAATCCAGCGTTAAGCCCCTCTCGCATCCGCGGCTTGTGCAGTCGCGGATGCGGGTCTTTACTCCTGTGTAACCGGTATGGGCCGGTGACACAGGAGCTTTCACAATGACTGTTTTCTCAAGGTCCGTCTTGCCGGTGCTACTGCTTGGCAGCTTGCTCACCGGTTGCGCCACCCACAGCGATGGCACTGCACCCCTCAATCAACGTACGTGGCCGATCTGCAGCCTTATCGGCGGGCTGGTCGGTGGCGGTCTCGGCGCCATTGAAAGTGGCGGCTGGGCCGGTGGCGGCGCAGCGCTGGGGATTCTTACCGGCGGACTGATCTGTTATGCCCAGGACGGCGATGAAGACGGCGACGGCGTGTTCGACCGCCGCGACCGTTGCCCGGACACCCCGGAAAATACCCCGGTCGATCACCGTGGTTGCCCGCTACCGCAATACCCGGTCACGGAAAAAGTGCCGGAGCCTGCGCCGCAAACTGAAGTCATCACCCTCAGCGATGCCGGCAACGTGCTGTTCGATTTCGACAAATCCGACCTGACCCCGGCGGCGAAAGCCCAGCTCGATACGCTGATGGACAAGCTGCGCAATGCCGACGTGGTCAGCATCAAGGTCATTGGTCACACCGACAGCAAAGGTTCGGATGCCTACAACCAGGCCTTGTCGGAACGGCGGGCGAGCAGTGTCGCGGCGTATCTGCTGAGTCAGGGGCTGGCGCCGAACAAGCTCACCAGCGAAGGGCGCGGAGAAAGTGAACCGGTGGCCGATAACGCAACCGATGAAGGGCGCGCGCAGAACCGTCGCGTGGAGTTGCATATCAATCGCTAGGACGCCTCTGTAGGGCGCAGGCTAGAGCTGCCGGACGATTATCGAAGTCGTTCCGGCAGCCATTTGGCGGCGCGGCGAAGTTTTTTCATTTGTGCCTCTGGCTTATCCCCCGCAGAAGCCGTTACTGTGCGCCCAAAGAATAATTCGCAACACGGGGGAGCGTATGAAAGTGTTCTGGGGGCTGGGGCGGTTGTTGACCCTGCTGTTCTGCTGCGTGGTGCTGGCCAATCAGTTGGTGCCGTTCGTACATCCGCTGCATCTGCTGGTCAATCTGGCCGGCGGCCTGCTGTTGCTGATTCATCTACTCGAAGTGCTGCTGTGCAATCGCAGCCTCAAAGGCCGTCCGCACCCTTGGCGTGACCGTGGCCGCATCCTGCTGTTCGGCGTATTCCACTTGCAATCCATCCCGGCCCCGGCCGCTCCGGAGGCTTCTTCCCATGCGTAAACTTTGCCTGCTCGCTGCATTTATCAGCCCATTGGCCTGTGCCCAAGTGGTCAGCGTTGAAACCAACTCGCTGATGCGTTTGCCCAACACCGCCAGCACGTTGCAGCTGGAAAAACTGGAAGTGGCCGATTACGGCACGTTGCTGATTCCTGCCAACGTGACCGAACTGACCGTGGGCGAGTTACGTCTTGGCCATGAAGCCCGTATCGCGATCGTTCCGAGCGAGAACGCTTTGGAGATGAAGGTAGCTCGTGCAGAGCTGAGCGATGGCAGCCGGATTACTGCACGGGGTGCACCGGGGACTTATGAGAAAGCCGCCCGTGCCGGGCGCAATCTGAATCTGCAATTCAAGGCTTTGAACGCGCCGCAACTGTTGGTCGATGCCCGTGGCGGCACCGGTGCGCCGGGGTTTGTCGGCCTCGATGGCGGTAATGGCGAAGACCCGGGCTGCACCTACGGTTCGGCCGGGCACGGTTTTGATGGCAGTAACGGCAGCGACGGCCAACCGGGTGCACCGGGAGCGCTGGTGCGCCTTGAAGTGCCGCGCGAGTTTCCAGCCGAGCTGATCAAGGTCAATGTCGCGGGCGGTGCTGGCGGTCCGGCAGGCGTTGGCGGCAAAGCAGGGAAGGGTGGCAAGTCCAAGGGCTGCCTGGTGTATCGCGCCGATGGCGGCAAGAACGGCAAGGCCGGGGCGGATGGACAGCCTGGGCCGGTGGGGGCGGCGGGGGCTGTGACTGTGCAGCGCCTTTAAAGGCAGACCCTCATCGGAACGCC
>NZ_AKJR01000073.1:28921-57042 GCF_000282235.1 Pseudomonas sp. GM24
AGGGAGAGGGGGCCGACCGAGGTGACTCAGGCTATCCATCGACCTGAAAAACCGTGTCGATTATGGATTCAAAGCTAATCGTTCAGGTCGGCGTAACTCTTCAATATCCCCCATTCAGTCCCCTCTCCCTCCGGGAGAGGGCTAGGGTGAGGGGCTTTTGATTTTCAGATCATCGGCCTTGCAGCCGCAATCGCCACCAGCACCAGCCCGACAATCAGATTAAGCCCCACCACGCGGCGAATCCGCCCCAGCACCGCCGCACCCGCCGGCCAGTCCTTCGCGTCCACCGCCGTACGCAACTCCGGCAGCATCAGCCCCTGAATGCGGATAAACAGCGCCGTCATCACCACATACAAGCCCATCATCACCTGCACATATTTCGGCGCGGTCTCAAAGCCGACCTGCTGCAAATGCAACATGCCCACACCGCTGATCGGCAACAGGATCACCGCAACCCAGACCCAACGAAAAAAACCCTGAAACACTTCCACCCACAAGGTCAGGCGGGCTGGGCCGTCGAGGGCCTTCACAGCCGCCGGGCGCAGGACCATCCAGGCGAAAAACATGCCGCCAACCCAGACCAGGGCGGACAAGACATGCAGCGGGTAGACGAGGCTAAAAAGTGTCATTGGGTTACTCCGTTCTGCGCAGGATCGATTCGCGGGGTATGATAGCCGCCGATCCAAACCACTGAAAATTTATCCAGCGTTTTTTGCGCCCGACACTCAATGATCAGCACTGAACTCAAAACCACGATCCAGGGCGCCTACTCGCGTTTTCTAGAGGCCAAGAGCCTCAAGCCGCGTTACGGCCAGCGCCTGATGATCGCTGAAATCGCCAAAGTCCTCGGGGATATCGACACCGACGACGAAGGCCGGCGCAGTGGCGACCCCGCGATTGTTGCGGTGGAAGCCGGCACCGGTACTGGCAAGACAGTCGCCTACAGCCTGGCCGCGATCCCCACCGCGAAACTGGCCGGCAAGCGCCTGGTGATCGCCACCGCGACCGTCGCCCTGCAAGAGCAGATCGTCTACAAGGATTTGCCCGACCTGATGCGCAACAGCGGGCTGAATTTCAGCTTTGCGCTGGCCAAGGGCCGTGGCCGCTACATGTGCCTGTCCAAGCTCGACATGCTGTTGCAGGAAGGCCACGCGCAAACCGCCACTGCCCAGTTGTTCGAAGAAGAAGGCTTCAAGATCGAGGTCGATGAGGCCAGTCAGAAGCTGTTCACCAGCATGATCGAGAAACTCGCCGGCAATAAGTGGGACGGCGACCGTGACAGCTGGCCGAATGCGCTGGAAGACGCCGATTGGGCGCGCCTGACCACCGATCACAGCCAGTGCACCAACCGGCATTGCCCGAACTTCGGCCAGTGCGCCTTCTACAAGGCCCGCGAAGGCATGGGCAAGGTCGACGTCATCGTCACCAACCACGACATGGTCCTGGCTGACCTGGCGCTGGGCGGTGGCGCGGTACTGCCGGATCCGCGCGACACCATTTACGTGTTCGACGAAGGTCACCACCTGCCGGACAAGGCGATCGGTCACTTCGCCCACTACACACGCCTGCGTTCCACCGCCGACTGGCTGGAAACCACCGCGAAGAACCTGACCAAATTGCTGGCCCAGCACCCGCTGCCGGGCGACCTCGGCAAATTGATCGAGCAAGTGCCGGAGCTGGCGCGGGAGATCAAGGCCCAGCAGCAGTTCATGTTCAGCGCCTGCGAGCAGGTCGCCGATTTCAAACCGGGCGAAGACGTCGAGGGCCGTGAGCGTCCACGCCATCGTTTCGTCGCCGGGGTGATTCCCGAGCACATGCGCGAAATGGGCATCGAGCTGAAGAAAGGCTTTGCCCGTCTCAACGATCTGTTCACGCGCCTCACCGACCTGCTCAAGGAAGGCATGGACGGCGAGGTCAACATCGGCATCGCCAGCAATCAGGCCGAAGAGTGGTACCCGCTGTTCGGCAGCCTGTTGTCCCGTGCTTCGGGCAACTGGGAGTTGTGGACAGCCTTTACCGCCGAAGATCCGGAAGACAGCCCGCCGATGGCGCGCTGGCTGACGTTGGCCGAAAGCGGTTCGCTATTCGACATCGAGGTCAACGCCAGCCCGATTCTGGCGGCGGAAACCTTGCGTCGTAGCTTGTGGAACGTGGCCTACGGCTGTCTGGTGACTTCGGCAACGCTGACCGCTCTGGGTACCTTCGACCGCTTCCGCATGCGCGCCGGCCTGCCGAAAAAAGCCGTTACCGCCGTGGTGCCGAGCCCGTTCCATCACGCCGACGCCGGTGTGTTGCGCGTGCCGGATCTGAAGGCCGACCCGCGCGATGCGGCGGCCCACACGGCAGCGATCATTCGTGAGTTACCCGATCTGGTCGAAGGTTCGCGCGGCACCTTGGTGCTGTTTTCCTCGCGCAAACAGATGCAGGACGTGTTCGACGGCCTCGACCGCGACTGGCGCAAGCAAGTGTTCATTCAAGGCAACCTGTCGAAACAGGAAACCCTGAACAAGCACAAGGCGCGGGTCGATGGCGGTGATTCCAGCGTGCTGTTCGGTCTCGCCAGTTTTGCCGAAGGTGTCGACTTGCCGGGTGCCTACTGCGAGCACGTGGTGATCGCCAAGATCCCGTTCTCGGTGCCGGATGATCCGGTCGAAGCGGCGCTGTCGGAATGGATCGAAGCCCGTGGCGGCAATCCGTTCATGGAAATCTCCGTGCCCGATGCTTCGCTGAAGCTGGTTCAGGCTTGCGGGCGTCTGCTGCGTACCGAAGAAGACCGCGGCACCATCACCTTGCTTGATCGGCGCCTGGTCACTCAGCGCTATGGCAAGGCGATCCTCAATGCGTTGCCTCCTTTCCGTCGTGAAATATCCTGAGACAACGGTGGGCAGTTTTGCCCGCCGTGTTGTCTATCTCTCTGCTATCGCTTTTCCATTGGCCATTGTTGGTCGTTAGGGAGAACTCCGTTCTTATGATCCGCCGTTCGTTGCCTGCCGTATTCGCCTTGATCTTCGCCACGCCGCTGTTCGCGGCGCCTGCGGGTCAGCAGACCTTGTTCAACTTTGTCCGTCCTGCCGACGTGGTGAAAATCGCCACCGAAAACGCGGATCTGCCGCAGGCCAACGCCGAACAGACACCGGAAGGTGAAGTGCTGCGCCGGGTGACGTTCAATCCGGTGGCCCGCCCGACCTTGCGCCTGACGCCGCAGACTGGCGCCTGGGACTGGTCGCAGTCAGGCATGATGACCTTGCGTTTGCAGAGCGCTATGGACTGGGCGGTGACGGTCTACGTGCAGATTCAGAGCAACGACGGTCGGACACTGGTCAGTCGCGTCGACTTGCCAGCAGGTCCTGCGCAAACCCTGTTGGTACCGCTAGTGGCATCGACGCCGCTGAGTCAGGGCATGAAAGCCGGTCCGCCGATGCCGATGACAGTCGATGGTCAGCGGATCCTGCTGGCCGCCAGCAGCGGCGAAATCGATCGCAGCCAAGTGGTCTCGGTGAGCCTGTCGATGGATCAGCCGAAAGTCGCCCAGAGCTTGCTGTTGGAGCGTTTCGGCGTGCAGGACGGCGATTCGGTCACCCAAGCGGTGTACGGCAATCTGGTCGACGCCTACGGGCAATCGACCCGCAGCAAGTGGCCGGAAAAGGTCAGCAACGATGAACAACTGAAATCCGCCGCCGCCAAGGAACAGCAACAGCTGAAAACCTGGCTGGCCGAGCGTGAGAAGTCCTCGCTGGACAAATTCGGTGGCTGGAACAAAGGCCCGGCGTTCAAGGCCAGCGGTTTCTTCCGCACCGAAAAACGTGATGGCCGCTGGTATCTGGTCACGCCTGAAGGGCATCCGTTTTACTCGCTGGGCGTGAACACCGTCAGCCCGCAGGTCAACCAGACCTACGTGGCCGGTCGTGAATACATGTTCGAATCCTTGCCTAAACCTGAAGACCCGTTGGCCAAGCACTTTGGCGAGGGTGACAACCGTGGCGGCAATGGTGTTGATCAGGGCCGCGGTTATGGCAACGGGCGCTGGTACGACTTCTACGGCGCCAACCTGCAGCGCGTGTACGGTGAGCCGTGCAAAGCCGACAGTGAAAGCAAGTCCGGGGTAGCGGAAGCGGCCAAGTCTGCAGCCGCTGAAACGGCCGCCGTCCAAGCCGCCGAGCCTGCCCCAGTGCCTGCCGAGCCGAAGTCCGGCGTCGCTGAAGCGGCCAAAACCGAAACCGTACAAGCGACAACAGAAAAAGCTGCCGAACCGTGCAAGGCCACCATCGATGAGCAACAGTGGGCCAGCCACACGCTTGATCGTCTGCAAGCCTGGGGCTTCAACACGGTTGGCAACTGGAGTGCCGATTCGCTGAGTGATGCAGATCGTGTGCCGTACACCTTGCCGTTGTCGATCGTTGGCGACTACACCAGCATCAGCACCGGCAGCGACTGGTGGGGCGGCATGCCAGATCCGTTCGATCCGCGTTTCGCCATGGCCACCGAGCGCGCCGTCGCTATCGCTGCCCGCGATCACCGCGATGATCCGTGGTTGATCGGCTATTACGCCGACAACGAACTGGCCTGGGCCGGTCCCGGTGACGATCCGAAATCCCGCTACGCGCTGGCCTATGGCACGCTGAAAATGACCACTGACGTACCGGCCAAACGTGCATTCCTCAAGCAATTGCGCGACAAGTACCGCAATCAGGCCGGGCTGTCGAAGGCATGGGGCATCGATCTGCCGGCGTGGGAATTGATGGAAGACCCGGGTTTTGTACCTCCGCTGCCGAGCCCGGAACATCCGGAAATCGAAGCGGACTTCAAATATTTCCAGAAAGTCTTCGCTGACACCTACTTCAAAACCATTTCCGACTCGCTGAAATGGCACGCGCCGAACCAGTTGCTGCTCGGCGGCCGTTTCGCCATCAGTACGCCGGAAGCCGTGGCGTCCTGCGCGCAGTATTGCGATGTGCTGAGTTTCAATATGTACACGCTCAAACCGCAGGATGGTTATGACTTTGCTGCGTTGGGCGCTTTGGACAAACCGGTATTGATCACCGAATTCAACTTTGGCTCAGCGGATCGTGGCCCGTTCTGGGGCGGCGTCACGCCAGTGGCCAAGGAAGACGATCGCGGCCCGGCGTACGCCAACTTCCTCAAGCAGGCCTTGAGCGAACCGTCGATTGTCGGCGTGCACTGGTTCCAGTATCTCGATCAACCGGTGACCGGGCGTTTGCTCGATGGTGAGAACGGTCATTTCGGTCTGGTCGGGGTGACGGATCTGCCGTATCAGGGCTTTGTCGAATCGGTGCGCAAGAGCAACTTGCAGGCCATTGATCAGCTTGGCAAAGAGGCTGAGAAAGCGGCCGCAGCGGCGGGGCATGAGGCTGAGGGCGGGCGCAAAGGCGAGGCCGGTAAAGGGCCGGGGGCAGGGCATGCCGGTGGGCATTCGGGGAATGGTCATTAACGCGTGACGCTTTAAAAAGATCGCAGCCTGCGGCAGCTCCTACTGAGAAACGCAATCCATGTAGGAGCTGCCGCAGGCTGCGATCTTTTGACTTGGCTTTCAACCGTCTGGCCCGCAGCTGTTCCCAAATCCCTCTGGGGCTGGAACAATGCGGGCCACTTTGTAGAGCGTTTTTGCGGGGAGTTGCGGGTGCAGATTCAGGGACATTACGAGCTTCAATTCGAAGCGGTGCGCGAAGCTTTTGCCGCCCTGTTCGACGATCCCCAGGAACGCGGCGCAGCCCTGTGCATCAAGGTCGGCGGAGAAACCGTCCTCGATCTTTGGTCCGGCACTGCCGACAAAGATGGCGCTGAGGCTTGGCACAGCGACACCATCGCCAACCTGTTCTCCTGCACCAAAACCTTTACCGCTGTCACCGCCCTGCAACTGGTCGGCGAAGGCAAGCTGCAACTGGATGTTCCAGTTGCGCGCTACTGGCCGGAATTCGCCGCCGCTGGCAAAGAATCCGTGACCCTGCGCCAATTGCTCTGCCACCAGGCCGGTTTGCCGGCGCTGCGCGAGCTGCTGGCGCCGGCAGCCCTCTACGACTGGCAAACCATGGTCGATGCCCTTGCGGCCGAAGCACCATGGTGGACACCGGGTACTGGTCATGGTTATGCCGCGATCACTTATGGCTGGCTGATCGGCGAGTTGCTGCGCCGCGCTGACGGTCGTGGGCCGGGCGAATCGATCGTTGCTCGTGTTGCTAAACCTTTGGGTCTGGATTTTCACGTCGGTCTGGCTGACGAAGAGTTCCACCGTGTGGCGCACATTGCCCGCGGCAAAGGCAATGCTGGCGATGCCGCTGCCCAACGCTTGCTGCAAGTGACCATGCGCGAGCCCACCGCGATGACCACCCGCGCTTTTACCAACCCGCCGTCGGTGCTCACCAGCACCAACAAACCGGAGTGGCGACGCATGCAGCAACCGGCGGCCAATGGCCACGGCAATGCGCGCAGTCTGGCCGGGTTCTACGCGGGTCTGCTTGACGGCAGCCTCCTCGAAAGCGACATGCTCGAAGAGCTGACCCGCGAACACAGCCTCGGCGAAGACAAGACACTATTGACCCGGACCCGTTTCGGTCTGGGCTGCATGCTTGATCAACCGGATGTGCCCAACGCCACTTACGGTCTCGGCCCTCGTGCATTCGGTCATCCGGGTGCGGGCGGTTCCATCGGTTTCGCTGATCCTGAGCATGATGTTGCCTTCGGTTTTGTGACAAATACCCTTGGGCCGTACGTCTTGATGGATCCGCGCGCGCAGAAGCTCGCGCGGGTGCTTGCCACTTGTCTGTAAAGTTGCATCCGAGGTCCCAGGGTCGGAACCTCAAGCGGTTTTTCGTTTCAAAACGGCTGTTTATCCGGGCGAAAGTGCTCTGATTTTTCATTACTTCATTTTGTGGATTTTCAATGTCATCTAAAAAGACCCTCGCCCTGGCCCTGTGTGTAGCGATCACCGGTTGTGCACAGACCCCGAAAAACGATGCGGACGGCGGCAGTTGGTGGCCGTTCGGTTCTTCCGACAAGGTTGCGGCCAAGGAGCCAGCACCGGCTCCAGCCCCTCTGAAACCTGCGGCCACCGCACCCGTGGACAAGACTGAAAGCAGCAACCCGTGGTACTGGCCGTTCGGTTCTGATGATGAAGCGGTCAAAGCCGACATGAAGGCTGAAGTCGCCCCGGAAGCGAAAAAACCGGCAACCGTGGCCAAAGCTGAAGCCGACGCGGGTGGCAAATGGTGGTGGCCGTTTGGCGGCAAGGATCAGCCAACCACCAAAGCCGTGCCGATGCCCGATCCGAAAGTCACTCAAGCCTGGCTCGACGACTACGAGCCGCGCCTGCGCGAAGCGGTCAAGGACAGCAATCTGCAACTCGAACGCCGTGACAACGTGCTGGTCGTGACTGCACCGGTCGAAGGCTCGTTCAACCCGGATCGTCCAGCCATGTTGCTGCCGGTCACCCTCGGCCCGTTCACCCGCGTGGCGAAAATCCTTGAAGCCGACCCGAAAACGGCCGTGCTGGTCCTTGGCCACAGCGATTCCAGTGGTGCTGCGCCTGCCAACATCAAGCTGAGCCAGGAACGTGCCCAATCGATTGCGGCGATCTTCCGTCTCAGCGGCCTGCAGCGTGATCGCCTGATGCTGCGCGGCATGGGTTCCGAAGCGCCGCGTGCCGCCAACGACAGCGTTGAGGGGCGTGCCCTGAACCGTCGCGTTGAGCTGCTGGTGACCCCGCAGAACACCATGGTTGCCCTGTTGAGCAAGTACAACATGCCGGCACCGAAGCCAGTGACCATGGTCGCCGCGCAAGACGTCAAGCCAGCCGCCAAACCGGTGACCCCGGCCCCAGCCGCGAAAAAAGCAGCTGTGCCAGCGACCAAAAAAGCTCCGGTGAAAAAAGCTGCTGCCAAGGCGCCGGCTAAAAAGGCCCCGGCCAAGGCCCCAGCGAAAAAGACTGCGCCAGCCAAAGCCGCCGCGACCGACAAGAAAGTCGCCGCGACCGATGCCACCAAGAAGTGATCCGCTAACGAAAGGAATGCGCCATGACCCAGGCTCTGGCAGATATGCGTCGTGATTACACCCGGGATGGTCTGACCGAGGCGCAAGCCCCGGTCGAGCCTTTTGCGCTGTTCCACCAGTGGTTCGCCGACGCGGTGAAAACCGAACAGGTGCCGGTGGAAGCCAACGCCATGACCCTGGCCACGGTCGACCAGGATGGGCGACCGCACTGTCGCATTCTGCTGCTCAAGGGCCTGGACGAGCAGGGCTTCACCTTCTTCACCAACTACGACAGCGCCAAGGGCCAGCACCTGGCGGCCAATCCGTTCGCCGCCATGACCTTCTTCTGGCCGACCCTGGAACGTCAGGTGCGCATCGAAGGGCGGGTGGTCAAGGTCACGCCCGCGGAGTCCGATGCCTATTATCAGGTGCGTCCGCTGGGTAGCCGTCTCGGTGCCTGGGCATCACCGCAGAGCCGGGTGATCAACGGGCGCGGTGAGCTGGAAGATTTGCTCAAGGCCACCGAGCAGCGTTTCTCCGATACTCAGCCCGACTGCCCGCAACACTGGGGCGGTTACCGCTTGCTGCCTGAGCGCATCGAATTCTGGCAGGGCCGTCCGAGCCGTCTGCACGATCGCCTCAACTACCGTGTGCAGGGCGCCGACTGGATTCTTGAACGTCTGGCACCCTGAGCAGTCTACCGAGCGGGATAGTCTGCCGCGGCGGCCTCCAGCCACTTCGGCAGATCCCGGCGCTTGATCTTTTGCGCCTGAGCGCGAGCCAGTTGTTCGAGCATGAAGGCACGTTTGCCCTCGTCCTTGCCGGCCAATGACAGCGCCAGGTCGCGATCCATCCAGCGTTTGATCCGCACGTACAACCACCCATGGAAGTACAAACCGGCGGCAGTGGTGACGACGATGATGAAGTAATCCATGAAAATCCTTGGTGTCGGTGGCGCAGATTTGCCAATTTGGCGCTACTGTAGGGGCTACGTCAGGGAGAGCGTGCAGGTGTCTGTACAGCGCCTGAATGAAAGCCAATTTATCCGGGCAGTGTCGTGACAGGCGTCAAGCCACGGAGTTTAATGACTATATGTTTCTTTGGAGTTGATGCTATGCGTAAGTCTGTTCTGCTGGTTGCTTCCTTTTCCACGATGGCGATGTTGCTTACCGGCTGCCAATCGAGCCTGACCGGTGACTCCTACTCCCGTGACGAAGCGCGTCGCGTGCAGACGATTCGCATGGGCACCATCGAATCCCTGCGCCCGGTGAAAATCGAAGGCACCAAAACCCCGATCGGCGGCCTCGCTGGTGCAGCGGTCGGCGGCGTCGGCGGCAGCGCCATCGGCGGCGGCAAGGGCAGCATCGTTGCCGCGGTTATCGGTGCGGTGGCGGGCGGTCTGATCGGTTCGGCAACCGAAGAAGGTCTGACCCGTACCCAGGGTGTGGAAATCACCGTGCGTGAAGACGACGGCAGCATGCGTGCCTATGTGCAGCAGGTTCAGGAGAATGAAGTGTTCCGCGTAGGCGAGCGCGTGCGCATCTCCACCGTTGGCGGGACCAGCCGCGTTTCGCACTAAGCGGAATTCAGGGTAAAGAAAACCCCGATCAGGTGACTGGTCGGGGTTTTTTAATGCGTTTCAACGTCCATTGCACGTCAGTTGGAAGGTGACCTTCGGATCGAAGACATTCCTTCCCAGCAGTTTCTCCAGCGCGGCAAGCTGATCATTTGAAAGATCGTAACCCTCCCAGCCTTCCTGCTTACAAGACCAATTCATGATGGCAGCCAAGTTCTCGTCGCATCCGCTAGGCAGGTCTTCTTCAAAAACGAGAAACTCTGTTTTCCTATCGAATGCTTCAATCCTATAAATCATAAGAGACCGTCACCAGACATCACTGTAGTCAAAAGAGATCTGATAATCGTAAGTTTTGAAGACGATGCCATGTTGAAAATACGGCTGAATGATTGGAACCCATTCTTCGAAAACATTGAAACCGCCATTGTTTATGTTGTTTTCCACCGGTATTCCCAAGGCATTCAAAACGCCCTCATCATCCCCTAAATCCTTGGAATACTCTTCGCCTTCGCACAGATCAGTTTGCTTGTCGTACCACTCTAGCCTCAGTTTTAATCCCATCATCAACCTCACAAATATTTTTTTCTGATGCTTCTTTCATCTTTCGCATCTTCGCGTCGCTCCCCCGTAAAAGGGTCAAACGCGCCTAGGTGAGTTCCGTCACTTGCTCGGTAAACCTCCAACTCTCCGTGCATCGAGTCCCACTCGTAGATTTTTCTACCTTTCGCATCTTTCCACCGTTCCCGAAGTCCTCCGCCTCCTTGTATAGGATTCTTTTTCTGCACCTTTATCAGTCCGGGAAATGCAGTGATTTCCTCTGCTTTTGGAGGCCTATGATAACTATGCCCCGCGGACGGTAAGCCTTTACGTGATGATGTACTGACTACGATGTATACCGGCCTAACACCCGAATTAGCCGGAAACACCAAAATGAAATCCCGATACTCTGGCGGATAAACCGGATTCACCAGAATTCCATCCGCCGCTTTCGTCGGCGGATAAACCCAGATGTGCGGTGCCTGCGGTGCAGCCTCCAGCGCGGGGATGCCGAGGATGTCGGAACCGTCCACAGCAGGCGTCCAGATCAGTTCTACACCTTCGCCCAAGTCAGCAATGAACTGGCTGTCACGCAACTTGAACTGCACGACATCAACCATTTCCCAATCGCGATTCTTGCCGGTGTAGAAGCCGTAGCCCTTCAGGCTGCCGTCGGCCTGCTGTTCGACCCTCAGCCGAACACGCGTTCGCGCCTGTTCAAGTCCACGCAGTTGTTCGTCGGTATAGAGCGCGCTGTCACCAAGGCTCGATGGCATGAACAGCGCAACCAAACCAACCAAAGGTGCAACAACCGCACTAGATACAGCAGCGGGCAGTGCTTCAAACACCGATCCCGCCAAAGCCAGACTGCCAAATCCAGCCGGAATAGCGGTTGCACCGATTTTCTTGAGAGGAACTGCGCCGCTTTCATCGGCTTCACGCGCGCCCAGCAGGATCAGGTCGCCGTAATCCTTCAGGCTGTCGGTCGGCACCATCCCCGAAGGACTGGAGTAATCGATAATCGCATCCGGCAATTTGCAGGACTTGGCGAATACGCAGCCGGCACGGACGGGCTCTGTCTTTTTGACCGCCACCTCACGGCTGCGCTCGAAAGCCTCCTGCCGCGCCAGCATGGCGTCGTAAGCGTTTTGTCTGGCGTCGCGCTCGGCCAGTTCAGTGGCCGTCATGTAGCGGTAGGTGACGTGATGCCCGTCGCCTTGCGGTGGGTTGGAAACCCGAGGAATGTCCTTGTTGCCAGCCACTGATCGTCCTTTTGCTCATCCATCGACAGCCCTTCGCAAAGGGCTGCGCAACGTTAACGAAGCAGGAAAATGGTGGCTGTAGGACTCGTCTCTAAAGACGTGGGGATTGTTCGACGGATGCTGATCTGTAGATAGGCTGTTGTTCGAGACTCAGAGGACTGAGCCCGCAGGAAAAATTTGTTCAGCGCACTACAGTAATTTGTCGAGCACGAACTCTTTGAACCAAGGTGGCTGAGTATCTGATTTGATCTCAATCAGCTCGCCATCGGTGATCTCCGCAACCTGCGTGAGGCCTTCGCTACCTTCATCCGAGTTGTCGAAAATGTAGGCTCTGTTGGAGGTCAGGATGGCATCAGACAGAAGCTCCAAAGATCTCCAGTACCGCGCCTCTATCTTTTCAGGAGGAACGCTGTGCCCACCTTGTTTAACACGATACGCAACCCTGGCAATGTTGATCTGAGGGTCGGCGGTAGCGACGTAGTAAACATAAACCCGGTAACCGGAAGCATGAGCTTCGGCGAGCAGTTTGACCTTGTCAGAGGACGACATGACAGTTTCAAACGTAAAGCTGATTCGCTCTTTGATCAAAGATCTTCGTATGAAGTCGGAAAGGGCTGATGCGACGTACGAGTCGATTACAGTATTTGCGAAGCTAAGCCGTTCACCGTCGATTGTCAGGGAATCCAGCTTTGCCAATGAGTGAGGGGATTTCTTGAGTAGAGCGTGCTCACGAAAGAATTCAAAGATGTCTTCTTTGTGAGCTTCGATGCGATAGGAGGTGAAGTCAAAATACCCTGTATCTTTGATTGAGCGTTCTATGTCATCAGGATTTATGTAATTTCCCAGCAAATGCGCTGGAACCAGTCGATTGAACGTGCTTTTTCCTGACCCGTTCGGGCCTGCGAATATCCGTATTCTCGGTGTGCTCAAGAATTAACCTGTTTCGAGGATTTGTTGATGTGCAGGCGGGTGCCGCTTTTCAGGTTTCCATAGGTACCGATTGTGCGCAAAACAACAGAACTCTTCTCTGTCACTTCAAATAGCTGACCATCTTTAGCAACGAGCACTGCAGCACCATTGGCGAGCGCCATTCTGTAGGCGTTGCTGAATGCCTTCAGAGCGATGTCCGGAATCCGAGACTCCTGTATGGAAATCTGATCGTCCGTCATTGGGCGTTTTTCTGCTTTACGTGACATGGATGACTCCAGAATCGGTGCTGAGAAGGTGCGGCTGTCGACCAAAGATATAGCACACTTGCGAGGTTCAGAGCCAAGCCCCTCTGGATAGAAGGGCCTCGACTTTTGTAGAAAAATGCGTCTCAAGCGTTTTTCAGAGTATTCCGGCGACTCGCCGCCGCCGTCACCGCATAACCAATCAGCGCCGCCAGAATCGAGCCGGTCAAAATGCCCATCCGGTCCATGCCAGCGTAGTCACTCACACCCGGCTCAAACGCCAGCGAACCGACAAACAGGCTCATGGTGAAGCCGATACCGCAAAGGATAGCTACGCCCATGACCTGGCCCCAGTTGGCGCCTTGGGGCAGGGTGGCGATGCCGATCTTCACGGCCAGCCATGTCAGGCCGAAAACACCGACCGTCTTGCCCAACAGCAGGCCCACCGCAATGCCCATCGGTACATGATGGGTGAAGCTTTCCACGGTGACGCCGCTCAGCGACAGGCCAGCGTTGGCAAAGGCGAACAGCGGCAGAATGCCGTAGGCCACCCATGGGTGCAGCGCATGTTCGAGGGTCAGCAACGGCGACGGCTCCGCGTTTTTCGTGCGCAATGGAATGCAGAAGGCCAGGGTCACGCCGGCCAATGTGGCATGGACGCCGCTCTTGAGTACGCAAACCCAGAGGATCAAGCCGATGATCATGTACGGCCCGAGCTTGACCACCCCGAGCCGGTTCATCGCCACCAGCGCTGCAATGCACGCTGCCGCCAGCCCCAGCGACAGAGTCGACAGTTCGCCGGAGTAGAAGATCGCAATGATCACGATGGCGCCGAGGTCATCGATGATTGCCAGGGTCATCAGAAACAGCTTCAGCGATACCGGCACGCGCTTGCCGAGCAAGGCCAGCACGCCGAGGGCGAAAGCGATGTCGGTCGCGGTCGGGATCGCCCAGCCGTCGAGGGCTGCCGGATTGTCACGGTTGAGGAACCAGTAGATCAGCGCCGGCACCAGCATGCCGCCGATCGCTGCCGCGCCGGGCAGGACGATCTGTGAAGGCTTTGACAGTTGGCCGTCGAGGACTTCGCGTTTCACTTCCAGGCCGATGAGCAGGAAGAACATCGCCATCAGACCGTCGTTGATCCACAGCAGCAGGGGTTTAGCGATTTTCAACGCACCGATCTGCGCCACCACCGGGGTGTCGAGCAGGCCGGTGTACAGCCACGACAGTGGCGAGTTGTTGATAATCAGCGCCAGGATGGCCGCGGCGATCAATAACAGACCGCTGGCAGCTTCCAACTGAAAGAAACGCGTGAAAGTGCTACGCAGAGGCAAGGTCGCTCTCCATCGAATAGTCAAAAAGGTGGGACACCCTAACCCGTACTGTTAGTTGTTAAAACAAAAGTTATATTCTTTTTTGTTATATGTCGTTACAAGGCGTCTGGCTCAAGCCACGCTGAGCCTAGCAGTTGCCTGACATATTGAGACTCAGCTGTATCTGTGCGCGCTATAGGATTTTTCCTAAGCTGATGAGCGAGCCTTTCGAATAGATTCCTCTCCTGCCCGATTCAACGAGAACCATCACCATGAGCGACAACCGACAGTGGGCCCGCGAAGCCATCCGCATCATCGAGGCGGATTTTCAGCGCAGCGCCGACACCCACCTGATCCCTTTGCCGCTGCCAGGTTTTGCGGGTATCGAGTTGTATTTCAAGGATGAGTCCAGTCATCCAACCGGCAGCCTTAAACATCGCCTGGCTCGTTCGCTGTTTCTCTATGCATTGTGTAACGGCTGGCTCAAGCCCGGCGCCCCGGTGATCGAGGCGTCCAGCGGTTCTACAGCCATTTCCGAGGCGTACTTTGCACGGATGCTCGGTTTGCCGTTTATAGCGGTGATGCCGGCGACCACCTCGAAAGAGAAAATCGCCCAGATCGCGTTCTACGGTGGTCAGAGCCATCTGGTGAAAGATCCGACGCAGATCTACGCCGAATCCGAGCGTTTGGCCCGCGAGCATGGCGGCCACTTCATCGACCAGTTCACCTACGCTGAACGCGCCACCGACTGGCGCGCGAACAACAACATTGCCGAATCGATCTTCCAGCAGATGCGTTACGAGAAGCACCCAGAACCGAGCTGGCTGATTTCCAGCCCCGGCACCGGCGGCACCACCGCGACTCTGGGTCGTTATGTGCGTTATCGCCAGCATTGCACCCGCGTGTTGTGCGCGGATGCCGAGCGTTCGGTGTTCTTCGATTACTACCAGACCGGCGACGCCGGTTTGCGCCTGGAGTGCGGTTCGCGCATTGAAGGCATTGGCCGGCCACGCGTTGAGGCGTCGTTCCTGCCCAAGGTGATCGATGCAATGGTCAAAGTGCCCGACGCCTTGTCGCTGGCGGCCATGCATTATCTGGCGCAGCGGCTGGGGCGGCATGTCGGTGGGTCGAGCGGGACCAACCTGATCGGCGCCTTGATGGCGGCGCAGCAGATGAAAGCGGCGGGGGAGTCGGGGTCGATCGTGGCGATCTTGTGCGATGGTGGCGAGCGATATACCGACACCTATTACGATCAGGATTGGTTGAAGGCGCAGGGGTATGAATTGAATGGGTTGATCGAAGCGGTGGCGGCGAGTGCCGAGCGCGGTGAGGCGCTGCCGACCTCAGTCCTGCGCGCCAACATCTGAAGAAATACACATAACAATGTGGGAGCTGGCTTGCCAGCGATAGCAGAGGGTCAGTCAACATCTATGTTGAATCTGATTCCTTCATCGCTGGCAAGCCAGCTCCCACAGGGTTTTGTGTCGGTTCAGACGATTAGTCAGTCAGGCCGAGGATGTCGCGTGCCACGGCTTCGGCAATGCGAATCCCGTCAACACCTGCCGACAGAATCCCGCCCGCATAACCCGCGCCTTCACCGGCCGGGAACAAGCCCTTCACGTTCATGCTCTGCAGCGCTTCGTTACGAGTGATGCGCAACGGCGACGAAGTACGCGTCTCGATCCCGGTCAACACCGCATCATGCAGCGAATACCCGCGAATCTGTTTCTCGAACGCCGGCAAGGCTTCGCGGATTGCCTCGATGGCAAAGTCCGGCAAGGCCAGGGCCAGATCGCCCAGCGCCACGCCCGGTTTGTACGACGGCTCGACTTCACCCAGTTCGGTCGAAGGGATGTCGTTGATGAAGTCGCCAACCAGTTGCGCCGGCGCCTTGTAATCGCTGCCGCCGAGGATAAAGGCGTGGGATTCCAGGCGTTCCTGCAACTCGATCCCGGCCAGCGGGCCGCCCGGATAATCGACTTCCGGGGTGATGCCGACGACGATGCCGGAGTTGGCGTTGCGCTCGTTACGCGAGTACTGGCTCATGCCGTTGGTGACCACGCGGTTCGGCTCGGACGTCGCCGCGACCACGGTGCCGCCCGGGCACATGCAGAAGCTGTAGACCGAACGGCCGTTCTTGGCGTGGTGCACCAGTTTGTAGTCGGCAGCGCCGAGTTTCGGGTGCCCGGCGTATTTGCCCAGACGTGCACGGTCGATCAGCGATTGCGGGTGTTCGATGCGGAAACCCACCGAAAACGGCTTGGCTTCCATGAACACGCCACGGCTGTGGAGCATGCGGAAAGTGTCGCGGGCGCTGTGGCCGAGGGCCAGAACCACGTGTTTCGAATGCAGGGTTTCGCCGCTGGCCAGTTGTACGCCGACCAATTGGCCGTCCTCGATCAGCACGTCGGTGACGCGTTCCTGGAAGCGCACTTCGCCGCCCAGTTCGCGGATCTGCTCGCGCATGTTTTCAACCATGCCGGTCAGACGGAATGTACCGATGTGCGGCTTGCTGACGTAGAGGATTTCTTCCGGCGCGCCAGCCTTGACGAACTCGTGCAGGACTTTGCGGCCAAGGAATTTCGGGTCCTTGATCTGGCTGTACAGCTTGCCGTCGGAGAACGTGCCCGCGCCGCCTTCGCCGAACTGCACGTTGGACTCGGGGTTGAGCACGCTTTTACGCCACAGGCCCCAAGTGTCTTTGGTGCGCTGGCGGACTTCGGTGCCGCGTTCGAGGACGATCGGCTTGAAGCCCATTTGCGCCAGCAGCAGGCCAGCGAAGATGCCGCACGGGCCGAAACCGACAACGATCGGGCGCTGGCTCAGGTCGCTCGGCGCTTCGCCGACGAATTTGTAGCTGACATCCGGCGCCATGTTGACGTTACGGTCGTCGGCGAACTTGCCCAACACCTTGGCCTCGTCGCGCACTTCGAGGTCGACGGTGTAGATGAAGCACAGTTCGGAGGACTTTTTGCGCGCATCGTAGCTGCGCTTGAACAAGGTGAAATCGAGCAGATCATCGCTGGCGATGCCCAGACGTTGCACGATGGCAACGCGCAGGTCTTCTTCGGGATGGTCGATTGGCAGCTTGAGTTCAGTGATTCGTAACATGGCGAGGATCCGGGTTCGCGGGGCGCACAACTGCGCCAGGGCGTTTGAAGGCCGCGATTATAAGCCGCAAAGGCCGGATCCGGTGAGGCTAAAACGCTCAGTCGTTGCGCGATCCGCCGAAATACCCGCAACCGCGTTGCACCTGACCGTCGATGCGCAACTCGGCGCTCATGTGTTGCACGCTGCCGGTGCTGCTGTCGACGCAGCGCTGCGGCGCGACCCACAACTCGATGCGCTGGTTATTGGCTTCGCTGCTCAGATTGAAGCGACCGTCGCCCAATTGATCTTCAATATACGGCACGGCAAGTGGCGGCTGACCTGCGCGGTCGATGACCATGCCTTTGCCGCTGACTTTGACATTCCATTCCGGACCGTGACCGGCGGCGCGCAGGATCAGCAGTTTGAAATTCGGATCATCACAGGCAGTGCCGGAACGCTCGACGCGATACAGCTGCGTCAGGTCGAGTCGATCACCGGCGACTTTGCCGCGGACGTCGGCAAACAGTTTGCCTTGCTCGTCGGCGAGGGTCGCAGCCTCTTGCAGAATGCTGGTGCCACCAATGTCATTGACGACGAGTTGGCGCTGATCCTGGCATGGCTGGAACACCAGTTTGCCGTCAGCGGCGGTCAGTTGACCCTGCATCCGTGTCTGCCCGACGTGCGAGGCACTTTCTCGCTGGCCATCGAGCAACTGGCAAGCGGCAAACAACGGCAGCAGGGCAACAAGGACTAACGAACGGGCAACACGCATCTTCGGCTCTCCAGACAAGTGCCGCCACGTTACGCAGCCTGACCGTTCATCACAAGGGTTTAGCCCACGTGAAATGTCTGACCTGTCTGCAGGCCTTCGACACTTTTCGCGTAGGCCAATGCCACATCTGCCGCAGGAACCGGCTTGTAACCACGGAAATACGGAGCGTAGCTGCCCATGGCTTCGAGCAGTACGGTCGGGCTGATCGAGTTCACTCGCAGGCCACGCGGCAATTCAATGGCCGCTGCGCGTACAAAACTGTCCAGCGCACCATTGACCAACGCTGCCGAGGCGCCGCTGCGGATCGGATCGTGGCTGAGCACGCCGGTGGTGAAGGTGAATGACGCGCCGTCGTTGGCGAACTCGCGGCCAATCAGCAGCAGATTGACCTGGCCCATCAGTTTGTCTTTGAGGCCGAGAGCGAAGCTGTCTTCCGTCATCTCACCCAGCGGTGCGAAGGTGACGTTGCCGGCGGCGCACACCAGTGCGTCGAACTTGCCGGTTTTTTCGAACAGCTGGCGGATCGATGCGCTGTCGCTGATATCCACCTGCAAGTCACCGCTGTTGCGGCCGATGCGGATGACTTCGTGGCGTTGCGAGAGTTCTTTGTCCACCGCCGAACCAATGGTGCCGCCAGCGCCTATCAACAGAATCTTCATCGGGCTGTACCTCAAGTGATTGAACGAGGTTTCAGTCTAGAGTGGTTTTTTCTGTGGATAAGCGCGCTAATAGGCAACCTTTGGTTTTCAAATGGAAACAATCCATGAGCGAAATGGATGATCTGGCGGCGTTCGCGGTGCTGATCGAAGCGGGCAGTTTTACCTTGGCGGCGCAGCAATTGGGCTGTAGCAAAGGGCAGTTGTCCAAGCGCATCAGCCAGCTCGAAGCGCGGTTTTCTGTGGTGTTGCTGCAACGCACCACTCGACGCTTGAGCCTGACCGCTGCCGGCGCAGCATTGTTACCACAAGCGCAGGCGCTGGTCGTCCAGGTGGAAAGGGCGCGTCAGGCCTTAGCGCGGTTGAAGGACGATATGGCCGGCCCGGTGCGCATGACGGTGCCGGTTTCGTTGGGGGAAACCTTCTTCGATGGTTTGTTGCTGGAGTTCTCGCATCACTACCCTGAGGTGCAGATTGAGCTGGAGCTGAACAACAGTTACCGCGATCTGTCACGGGACGGCTTTGATCTGGCGATCCGCAGTGAGGTGGCCAATGACGAACGGCTGGTGGCCAAGCCGTTGTTGGCCTGGCAGGAAATGACCTGCGCCAGCCCGGCGTATCTCGAGCGTTTCGGTGAACCGCTGACGCCACAGGCTCTGGCCGAGCATCGCTGCTTGCTCAACAGCCACTACAGCGGACGTGAGGAATGGCTTTATCACCAGCAGCATGAATTGTTACGGGTGCGAGTATCAGGACCGTTTGCCAGCAACCATTACAACTTGCTGAAGAAAGCCGCACTCAGTGGCGCCGGGATTGCGCGGTTGCCTTCCTACTTGCTGCAGGCAGAATTGGCTGACGGCCGATTGCGCTGGCTCCTGCGTGACTTTCAGACCCGACGTATGCCGATGTACCTGGTGCATCCGTATCAGGGTGGATTACCAAAACGCACGCAAGTGCTCGCGGATTATCTGATCGGTTGGTTCAAGCGCAGCGGCGAGGCGCTGGATCGACTTCAGCACTGATCATATGAATATAAACCCCATGTAGGAGCTGCCGAAGGCTGCGATTTTTTGATTTTGTTTTTTTCAAAGCAAGATCAAAAGATCGCAGCCTTCGGCAGCGCCTACAGGTCGGCGTTCAGTTGGTGAAGTGGCGGGCGATCAGATGATCAATCGACAACTTGCCCGGCCCCGTCGCCATCAAATACAGCAACACCGCCGCCCAGGTGCCGTGAGTCGGATAGGCATCGGGATACACAAACAGTTGAATGGTCAGGGTCATGCCCAACAACGCCAGCGCCGAAAACCGCGTAGCGAAGCCAATCAGAATCAGCATCGGAAAGAAGTGCTCGGCGAACGCCGCTATGTGCGCGGCAATCTCTGGGGACAGCAGCGGTACGTGGTATTCGCTCTTGAACAACGGAATCGTCGAGTCGGCCAGACGTGGCCAGCCGAGTTGAAAGCTGCCGTCGATCAGATCGATGGCCAGGCCTTCAACCTTGGTCTGCCCTGATTTCCAGAACACCGCGGCAATCGAGAAACGCGCAATGAACGCGATCAGGCTGTGGGGGATTTTTTCCAGCAGCGCGATGGCGCGGGTGATGAGCGTTTTCATGGCAGTTCCTTGTTGTTCAAGTGGGTGATGGCGTTGCGCGCGATCAGCAAGCCGAGGGTTTGCGCGAGGTCGAACTCAGGGCTGTTTTCAGCCGCTGCCAGCAGTGGCTGGCCCTCGATCAGGTTGCGGATAAACCTGCTGGCGCCGGGGTCGAGGGCAAACACTTCGACGTCCAGTTCATTGCGCAACACCAGCGCGTGTTGCCTTTGGTTGATGTCGACGCCTTCCAGCGTCGAGCCTTGCTGATGTGCGCCCCAGATCGCCACCACGGCAAAGGCTGAGTCGAGCAGGTGCAGGGAGGGGTGAAATTCGAAGCGCAATTCAGTCAGCGTTTGCGCATCAGCCAGCGCTGCCGTGATTTCTTCTGGCCGGACGGGCAGGGTGTCGGCCGCGTGATAGGCGAGGGTACGCAGGTGCTCAAGGCGCGCCACGTCTGCCAGATAAGGCACGCTGCCGACCGGTTCGAACGCTGCGATGAAGTCCGCGAATGCTTCGCCATAACGGCTCATCAACGGACTCTGCGGCGGCAGCTGTTGTACGAAAACGGCCGCCATGGCGTGGAAGAATTGATCGCCGACCAATTGCGCAACCACCGGGTAACTGTTGCTCAACGCATTGATCAGCGAACCCTGTACGTTGTTGCGATACACCGCGAAACGGCTCGCCGGATCAGCACCGTTGGCGCTGCACAGGCCTTCGGGGCAGGGTAACCGGGTGTCGATCAGCGCGGCAGCGAAAGCGCGTTGAGTACTCATGTGCGTGCTCCAGCATCCAGCAAAAGTGCATCAGCTTGCTGAGCTTCCGCCAGCAGCACCGCAAACGCCGGCACTTGATTGTCGCGCTCGATCAACGTCGCCACCGGACCGATGCGTTGCAGCACTTGCCGGTACAAACCCCAGACGGCTTGATCGATCGGCGCGCCGTGATCGTCGATTAGCAAGCGATCGCCAAGGCTGTCGCTATCTTCGGCGAACCCGGCCAGATGAATTTCACCCACCGTGTGTAATGGCAGTGCATCGAGATACGCCAGTGGGTCACGCTGATGGTTCACGCAGGAAACGTAGACATTGTTGACGTCCAGCAACAGTCCACAGCCGCTGCGGTGTACGACCTCGGCGATGAAGTCAGGCTCATCGATGGTCGAACGCTGAAAGGCCAGATAGGTCGCTGGATTCTCCAGCAACATGGGACGTTTGAGTGTGTTCTGCACCTGATCAATATGCTCGCAAACGCGGTTCAGCGTCGGCGTGTCATAGGCCAGTGGCAGCAGGTCATTGAGAAACACCGGGCCGTGGCTCGACCAGGCCAGATGTTCGGAAAAGGCTTGCGGTTGATAGCGCTGAATCAGCTCGGCAAGGCGTTGAAGATGTAGTTTATCCAACGGCCCTTCAGCACCGATGGACAAGCCGACACCGTGCAGCGACAGCGGATACTGCTCGCGGATCAAACCGAGAAAATGATGAAACGGACCGCCGGCCACCATGTAGTTTTCGGCGTGGACTTCGAAGAAACCGATGTCCGGTTGTGAGCCGAGCACTTCACGAAAGTGCCCGGTCTTGAGCCCCAGCCCGGCACGGGACGGGAGCCCGGTGCGGGCTGCCTGAGTGCCGGAGGGAACATGGTCGTTGATTGTGAGCATGATCGTCACTCAGGCAGACCAACGATCAGGACTTGGCTTTGAAGGCTTCCATCTGACCGAAACCGGTCGGCGAAGTCTTGCTCTCGGTGGTGGCGCAGGTGCCCTTTGGAACGAGTTTCCAGGCATTGGCCTGATAGTCCATTTTCGACGTGCCGGCACAGGTAGTGCCTGCACCGGCGGCGCAATCGTTATGACCTTTCATGGCCACGCCGAAGCATTTTTCCATGTCGGCGTCAGCGGCGTGGACGGTCGATACAGCAGCCATGCTCAGGGCAGAACCGAGGGCCAGAACCAGGGCGGTGGCGGACAGGGTGCGAGTGGTAGCAGTCATGATGTTTCTCCAGTCTTGGTCAGGGTTTTTACAAGCGCGTTTGCGCTTGCTTGTCCCTCTAGAGAAACGAGGTGGCGTTGCGTTACAGCCCGCTCAAAATCTTTTTGGAAAAACGCAAAACCCTGTAGGAGTGAGCCTGCTCGCGATGGCGTCATGTCAGATACTGGCGATGTTGAATGACACGACGCCATCGCGAGCAGGCTCACTCCTACAAGGGATTTTTGGAGAATCTGAAAATTGTGCAGGCACAAAAAAACGGCCCGAAGGCCGTTTGTTTGTTTGGCGACATGCATCAACCGCCGAGATACGCCTCGCGTACTTTCGGGTCGGTCAGCAGCGCTTCACCGGTGCCTTGCATGACCACGCGACCGTTCTCCAGAACGTACGCCCGGTCAGCGATTTTCAGCGCCTGGTTGGCGTTCTGCTCGACCAGGAACACCGTCACACCATCCTTGCGCAGCATTTCGATGATGTCGAAAATCTGCTGGATGATGATCGGTGCCAGGCCCAGCGACGGCTCGTCGAGCAGCAACAGTTTCGGCTTGCTCATCAGCGCACGGCCGATGGCGAGCATTTGCTGTTCGCCGCCGGACATGGTGCCGCCGCGCTGGTTGAAGCGTTCTTTCAGGCGCGGGAACAGGCCGAGAACCTTGTCCATTTGCTCCTGATAGTCGCCCTTGTCGGTGAAGAAGCCGCCCATGGACAGGTTTTCTTCAACGGTCAGACGGGCGAACACCCGACGACCTTCCGGCACCACGGCAATGCTCTTGCGCATGATCTGCGACGAGTCCTGGCCGACCAGTTCCTCACCCATGTAGCGGATGCTGCCGCTGTGCGCCTGCGGCGAACCGCAGAGCGTCATCAGCAGAGTCGACTTGCCGGCACCGTTGGCGCCGATCAGGGTCACGATCTCGCCCTGACGGACTTCGACGTTGACGTTGTGCAGGGCCTGGATCTTGCCGTAGAAGGTGGAAACGTTTTCGAACTGCAGCATTTACGCTTCCCCCAGGTAGGCTTTGATCACTTCAGGATTGTCGCGGATCTGTTCCGGCGTGCCGTCAGCCAGAGGCGTGCCCTGGTTGATCACGACGATGTGGTCGGAAATGCTCATGACCAGTTTCATGTCGTGCTCGATCAACAGCACGGTGACGTTGTGCTCTTCACGCAGCACGCTGATCAGCGCCTTGAGGTCTTCGGTTTCTTTCGGGTTCAGACCGGCGGCCGGTTCGTCGAGCATGAGGATCCGTGGGCGGGTCATCATGCAACGAGCGATTTCCAGACGCCGTTGCTGACCGTAGGCCAGGGTGCCGGCGGTACGGTTGGCGAACTCTTTGAGGTTGACCTTTTCCAGCCAGTACTCGGCAAATTCCATGGCCTCGCGCTCGCTTTTGCGGAATGCCGGGGTCTTGAACAGGCCGGACAGGAAGTTGGTGTTGAGGTGACGGTGTTGGGCGATCAACAGGTTCTCGACCGCCGTCATGTCCTTGAACAAGCGCACGTTCTGGAAGGTACGCACCACGCCTTTGAGGGCGATCTTGTGGCCCGGCAGGCCTTGAATCGGCTCACCGTCGAGCAGGATGCTGCCGCCGGTGGGCTGATAGAAACCGGTCAGGCAGTTGAACACGGTGGTCTTGCCCGCGCCGTTCGGCCCGATCAATGCAACCACCTGTTTCTCTTTGACGGTCAGGGCCACACCGTTGACCGCGAGCAAACCGCCGAAGCGCATGCTCAGGTTTTCGACTTTAAGGATCTCGCGGCTCATTTTCGCAACTCCATGTGTGGGCGTTGCATCGGCAGCAGACCTTGTGGACGCCAAATCATCATCAACACCATCAGGGCACCGAACATCAACATGCGGTACTCGCTGAACTCACGCATCATTTCCGGCAACAGGATCATCACCACGGCCGCCAGGATCACGCCCAACTGCGAGCCCATGCCACCCAACACAACGATGGCGAGGATGATCGCCGACTCGATGAAGGTGAACGACTCCGGCGTCACCAGACCCTGACGCGCAGCGAAGAAGCTACCGGCGAAACCGGCGAATGCAGCGCCGAGAGTGAACGCGGAGAGCTTGATGATCGTTGGATTCAGACCCAGTGCACGGCAAGCGATTTCATCTTCACGCAGCGCTTCCCACGCACGGCCGATCGGCATGCGCAGCAGACGGTTGATGACGAACAGCGCCGCCAGCGCCAGCAACAGCGCAACCAGGTAGAGGAAAATCACCTTGTTGATCGAGTTGTATTGCAGGCCGAAATACTCGTGGAAGGTTTGCATGCCTTCCGCAGCCTTGCGTTCAAAGGTCAGACCGAAGAACGTCGGTTTCTCGATGTTGCTGATGCCGTTCGGGCCACCGGTGATGTCGGTCAGGTTACGCAGGAACAGACGGATGATCTCACCGAAGCCGAGGGTCACGATCGCCAGATAGTCACCGCGCAGACGCAACACCGGGAAGCCCAGCAGGAAGCCGAACGTCGCCGCCATCAGGCCGGCAATCGGCAGGCAGATCCAGAAGCTCAGGCCGTAGTAGTGCGACAGCAATGCGTAGCTGTAAGCACCCACGGCGTAAAAGCCGACGTAACCGAGGTCGAGCAGACCGGCCAGACCGACGACAATGTTCAGACCGAGGCCGAGCATCACGTAGATCAGGATCAGCGTCGCGATATCCACCGCGCCACGGGAGCCGAAGAACGGCCACACCAGCGCCACCAGGATCAGCGCAATGATGAAATAGCGCTGGGTGGTTGGCAGGGTGAGGAAGTTGCTCGCCTTGGCCGGAATCAGCGGCAGGCCCGGCGACGCACGCCAGGCTTTGCTGATCTGCTGGTTGAACAGCACGCGCAGGAACATCAGCACCGAACAGATGGCGATGGTCGCCAGCACGGTCGGGCTGGTGTTGTGCACTTCCAGGTTGATGCCGACGATGGTCAGTTTCAAACCGAGTACCGGGTAGGCCACGGCCCACACCAGCAAGGCACTGAACATTGCCTGTTTAAGATTCCTAGTCATACTTTCTCAACCTCCGGACGGCCCAGAATGCCGGTCGGACGGAATAACAGCACCAGAACCAACAAGCCGAAAGCCACGACATCCTTGTACTGGTCGCCGAAGATATCGGCACCAAAGGCTTCTGCCACCCCAAGCACCAGCCCGCCGAGCATGGCGCCGGGGATGCTGCCGATACCGCCGAGTACCGCTGCGGTGAAGGCTTTGAGGCCGACGAGGAAACCGGCGTTCGGGTTGATCACCCCGTATTGCATGCTCAGCAGCACAGCCGCAACGGCTGCCAGCGCGGCACCAATGACGAAGGTCAGGGCGATGATGTTGTTGGTGTTGATGCCGAGCAGGTTGGCCATCTTGATGTCTTCGGCGCAGGCGCGGCAGGCGCGACCCAAGCGAGAGCGGGAGATGAACAGCGTCAGGCCGAGCATGGCGATCAGGGTCACCACGAACACCACGATTTGCATGTAGGAAATCAGCACTTCTTGTGCGCCACCTGGGCCGAAGGCAATGTTGCCCGGAATCAGGTTGGGGATAGCTTTGTCCTTGGAGTCTTGCGCCAGCAGAACCGTGTTCTGCAGGAAGATCGACATACCGATCGCGGAAATCAGCGGGATCAGACGGTTGCTGCCGCGCAGGGGGCGGTAGGCGATCCGTTCGATGCTGTAACCGTAGGAACTGGTGACGACGATACTGGCGATGAACGCCGCCGTCATCAACAGCGGGACACTGTCGAGTCCCATCATGGTCAACCCGGCGATGGCGATGAACGCCACGTAAGAGCCGATCATGTACACCTCGCCGTGGGCGAAGTTGATCATTCCAATGATGCCGTAAACCATCGTGTAGCCGATGGCGATCAAGGCATACATGCTGCCAACGTTCAGGCCGTTAACCAGCTGTTGGAAGAAGTGATAGATGTCAGGCATTACAGCGCTCCTAAAAACCTGATACGCATTTCACTGGTGGAGTCATTTTCCCGCCCGGCCCCGTGGATCTTTATCCACTTCGAATCCGGGTTTTGCCAGCGAACCGCTGATGACGGTTTTGAGATTTTCAGGTGGGGAGACTGGCGGATCACGCCAGCGCGGCCCAATACATTCGTAAAACAAAGCCCACGGCACGCCGTGGGCTTTATTGGCAGTCAGTCAGGCAGCGCCTTACTGAGGCGAAACTTCAGTTTTAGGTTTGCCGTTGTGCCACTCGTAAACCACGAATTTGAAGTCTTTCAAGTCGCCCTTGGCGTCGAAGCTCAGGTCGCCAGTCGGGGTCTTGAAGGTACCGGCGTGAATGGCTTCAGCCACTTTGGTCGCGTCTTCGGACTTGGCTGCCTTGATGCCTTCGGCAATCACTTCAACCGCCGAGTAGGACGGGAACACGAACGGACCGCTTGGATCTTCTTTCTTCGCTTTGAAGGCATCGGCCAGGGCGATGTTGGCTGGATCCTGGTCGAAGGATTTCGGCAGGGTCACCAGCAGGCCTTCGGACGCGTCCTTGGCGATCTGAGTGATCGAGTCGTTGCCCACGCCTTCCGGACCCATGAACTTGGCTTTCAGGCCCTTTTCCTGTGCTTGACGCAGGATCAGACCCAGCTCCGGGTGGTAGCCGCCGTAGTAGACGAAATCGACGTTGGCTTGCTTGAGTTTGGCGATGATCGCCGAGAAATCTTTGTCGCCGGCGTTGACGCCTTCGAACACGGCAACTTTGGTGCCTTTCTTCTCGAGGGTCGATTTCACCGCGGTGGCGATGCCTTCACCGTACTGTTGCTTGTCGTGCAGGACGCCGACAATTTTCGGTTTCACGTGGTCGGCAATGTAGTTACCGGCGGCAGGGCCCTGGGCGCTGTCCAGACCGATGGTGCGGAAGACCATTTTGTAACCACGGGCGGTGATGTCCGGGCTGGTGGCAGCCGGGGTGATCATGATCACGCCTTCGTCTTCGTAGATGTCCGAAGCCGGTTGAGTGGAGCTGGAGCACAGGTGACCGACGACGAACTTGACGCCGTCGTTGACGACCTTGTTCGCAACCGCTACCGCTTGTTTTGGATCGCAGGCATCGTCGTATTCAACGGCTTCAAGTTTCTTGCCGTCGACGCCGCCCTTGGCGTTGATTTGCTCGATGGCCATTTTCGCGCCACTGAACTGCATGTCGCCGTACTGGGCTACTGGACCGGTTTTAGGACCGGCGATACCGATTTTGATGGTGTCAGCTGCGAACGAATGGCTGGCAACCCCGGCCAGAACCATAGCGGCAAACAGTTTGGAAATCTGCTTAGTAGCCTTAGTCATAGTGCTCCACTCTTACTGTTGTAATTTTTTTGAGTTCTGGCGCCGTAGCAGCAGAACCGGGTCAGATATCTTTGCGATACCCTCCGGAAATGCCCCCGGCAACTGTACCGGTACAGTGTAGAGCGCCGGTTGTCAGCCTGGGAAGCGGGCGCCGAGGGGCAAAACTTGGGGGTGTCGCATTTTTGAATGAAAAAGACAGAATTGCGGCGGGGCGTTCGTGGGCATATAGCCCAATCAGCAGCATTCCCTGGCGTTCCTGCTCTTTTCGTTCGGTACAGCCATTTGCAACCGGGTTTTGCTGACGGACCACCGACGTTATTATTCGCGTCGATTTCTTTTCCGGACAGCTCCCATGAATCAAGAACCTAGCACCCTCTATGCCAAGCTGCTTGGTGAAACCGCATCTATTACCTGGAAAGAGTTGGAGCCGTTCTTCGCCAAGGGTGCCCTATTGTGGGTCGACCCTATGCTCGATTTGATCGCCGCTGCCGAGGCCGTGGCGTCGGATGAAGGCGAGAAAGTGGCTGCCTGGCTGGCCGCAGACAAAGTCGCCAAGCTGTCTGAATCGCGGGCGCTGGATCTTTTCGAACGTGATCCACAGCTGTGGGCAGTGGTGGTTTCGCCGTGGATTCTGATCCAGGAAAGGGCGGTCGCTGCTGACGTCGCACCTTGATGGTGCGACCGGCCGTCAGCGGAAAGTGTGTAGCGGAGTAGCGTGATGGCACGTTGCCGTGAAGAATCGCCACAAGCGCGGGTGACCTCACGGTGACGTAAACGTAACGGGAACAGTTTAGTAAGCAGCCTAACGGCTGCTTAATTGTTTCTGGATGTTGGATTCGAGATTTCTTTCGTCTGAAAAGACCTCATCGCGAGCAGGCTCAC
>NZ_AKJR01000074.1:0-14614 GCF_000282235.1 Pseudomonas sp. GM24
TCCCCCTCGCCCCCCTTGGGGGGAGAGGGCTGGGGTGAGGGGGGTAAATCTCAGCCACAACACAGATCCAGAACTGGAAACCCGCTCCATGAAAACACCCATTCGCTGGACATCAAGAGCCGCATCCTTGCTGCTCTGCCTGCTGTTCTGGCAACTCGCCGCCAGCCACCACTGGAACCTCGGCCTCGTCACCTTCGCCAACGTGCCAACACCCTTGGCCGTCATCGAAGCTGCACTGGGTCTCGGCGACTCCGGCAAGCTCCTGCAACACCTGATCGCCAGCCTCAGCCGCGTGTTCGCCGGTTACCTCGCCGCACTGCTGATCGGCATCGCCCTCGGTTTGGCCATCGGCCGCTCGAAATGGGCCGAAGACCTGCTGCTGCCACCACTGGAAGTCGTGCGCCCAATCCCTGCAGTCGCATGGATTCCATTGGCGATCCTGATGTTTCCATCCTCTGAACTGTCGATGGTCTTCATCACCTTCACCGGCGCACTGTTCCCGATCCTGCTCAACACCGTGCACGGCGTCGAGGGCGTCGACCCACGACTGATCGCCTCGGCGAAAAGCCTCGGGGCAGGGCGCCGGGCGATCCTGCTGGAGGTGATTCTCCCAGGCGCGGCACCCAGCATCATCACGGGGCTGGCGATCGGCATGGGCACGTCGTGGTTCTGTCTGGTGACGGCGGAAATGATCTCCGGCCAGTTCGGCATCGGTTACTACACCTGGGAGTCCTACACCATTCAGAACTACGCCGACATCGTCGTCGGCATGTTGCTGATCGGCGTATTGGGCATGGGCAGCAGTCTGCTGATCAAACGCCTGGGCGGGCTGTTCACGCCTTGGCATCGACCGCGAGGAAAAGCCTGATGAGCGTGATGCAAACCCCGGAAGGGCGGATCGACATCCGCCAGTTGTCCATCGTTCTCGGCGCAGGGCGTGAGGCGTTCGAAGCGGTGCGCGAACTCGATTGCCAGATCGAACCCGGCCAGTTCGTGTGTATTCTCGGCCCGTCCGGTTGTGGCAAATCGACCTTGCTCGGCGCTCTGGCCGGGCATTTGAGCGCTCACGCCGGGAGCCTGAAAGTCGATGGCGCGGCGGTGTCCGGCCCGTCACCGCAGCGCGGCATGGTGTTTCAGCACCACACGCTGTTTCCGTGGCGCACGGTGCGTGACAACGTGGCTTTCGGCCTGAAAATGCGTGGCATCGGCAAGGCTGAGCGCCATCGCGCCGCTGACGAAATCCTCAAACTGGTCGGCCTCGAAGGTTTCGCCGAACGCTGGCCCGATCAGCTCTCCGGTGGCATGCAGCAACGCGTCGAGATCGCCCGGGTGCTGGTCAATCGCCCGCGTCTGTTGCTGATGGATGAGCCGTTCGGCGCTCTGGATGCCTTGACCCGCCTGAACATGCAGGAACTGCTGCTGGACATCTGGACGCGGATCCGCACCACCGTGGTCTTCGTTACCCATGACATTGACGAGGCGCTGTTCCTCGCCGACCGCTTGCTGGTGATGAGTGCGCGGCCGGGGCGAATCATTGAAGACTTGCGTCTGGACTTCGCCCGACCACGTACCAGCGAACTGGTCACCAGCCCCGAGTTCTCCCGGCTCAAACGCCACTGCCTCGACCTGCTGCGCCACGACAACGACCGACCGCTGCCGCGCCTCAATCCGCTCGGCCTGCCTCCCGAAAACCCTTTGCCGCGATTTGCCCTATGACCTCTATTTTTGCTGTGACCGATAACCAAGACATTCTCGATCTGCGACCGCGCCTGACTGCTGAAGATGCTGGTGTGCGGCGTATTGCGCTGATTGATCTGGCGGATCTGGAAGAGCCGGATGGCTTGCTTTGGCTGGTTGATCGCCTGAGGCAGGATCCTGCTGAAGAAGTCCGCGCTGAAGCCGCGCGTTTACTGGAGGCCAGGGAAGATGCTGAGGTCGTACAGGCCTTGTGCGAGGCGCTGACCGACCCGTCGCCCGCCGTGCAATCCGCCGCCGCACAAAGCCTGAGTCTGCTCAAGACTGAAGCGGCGGGGCAGGTGATTTTGCCGTGGACTGATCATGCCGACGTCAGTGTGCGTATCGCTGCGTTCCGTGCCTTGCGTGAGTTGCGTTTCGCCGACGCCGCGCCGGCTGCGGTTTCGGCGCTGAACGATGCCGACGCCAGCGTTCGTCGTGAAGCCGTGGGCGTGCTCGGCTGGCTCAAGCAACTCGACGCTTTGCCCGCCCTGGCACGATTGGCCAGCGCTGACCCGGACACCGAAGTGCGCCGTGCTGCGACTGGCGCTTTGGGACTGGCCTCCAGCGCCGAAGTGTTGCCAGCCCTGTGCCAGGCTTTGCAGGACGACGCCTGGCAAGTGCGCGAAGAAGCCGCGACGACCTTGGGCAAGGTCGGCCACATTGACGCTGGCTCTGCACTGGTCGAAGCCTTGAGCGATGACTACTGGCAAGTGCGCCTGCGCGCTACTCGCAGCCTCGGTCGTCTGCGTTTCGCACCGGCGCTGGATGCGCTGATCGACACCCTTGCTCATCGCATCAGCAACCTGCGCAAAGAGGCCGCGCTGGCCTTGGGCGAACTCAATGATCGCGGCGCCGTGGCCGCCTTGCAGGCCGCGCAGGACGACGGTGACCCGGAAGTGCGCAAAGCCGTGCGCATTGCCTTGAGTCAGTTGCAATGAACCCGCTGTCAGTCGGTAACTCGCAGAGCGAAGGCACCTTGCGTTTAAGCTGGCCGGACGGCCGCGAACAACAGCTCAACCACGCCGAACTGCGCCGCCAGTGCCCATGCTCGCAATGCCGCGCGTTTCGCCTGAAAGGCCTGACGCCCATGGTCGATGATCGCGTGCGCCTGATCGAACTCAACCCCCAGGGCTACGGCGTGCAACTGATCTTCAGCGACGGCCACCAACGCGGCATTTACCCGTGGGCCTATCTGGCAAACCTCACCTCCTGAGAGCACCATTTACCCTGTGGGAGTTGGCTTGCCAGTGATGGCGGCTTGTCAGTCAACACAGATGCCGGATGTGCCGGCCTTATCGCTGGCAAGCCTGCCGGCCTTATCGCTGGCAAGCCAGCTCCCACAGGGATCTTCAGTGTTTGGTTAATTCGTGGCCGTCATCGCCGGCCGGCAGCCATGAAAAATATCCAGCCCCGGCTGATACACCGAGGTCTTCACCTCAAACAACCCCAGCACCGAATGAAACAGGTTGTCGTGGCTCAAATCCGCCTGCCCGGTCTTGCCTTGCAGACACCCGCGATCAATCCCTTCACTTGCCAGCGTGCCGTCGCCAAACCACATCACCATCGGCACATGGGTCTGCGCTTCAGGTGCCAGCGCATACGGCGCGGCGTGCAGATACAAACCGTTCTCGCCCAGCGATTCACCGTGATCGGAGACGTACACCATCGACGTGTCCAGCGAGTCCTGATTACGCTTGAGCAGCTCAATCACCTTGGCGAGGAAATGGTCGGTGTAGAGAATCGTGTTGTCGTACACGTTCACCAGTTCATCGCCGCTGCAACTGCCCAGTTGATTGGTGTGGCAGATCGGTTTGAAGCGCTCCATGTCTTTCGGATAGCGCTCGTAGTATTCCGGGCCGTGGCTGCCGTCGGCATGCAGGACAATGATCGCGTGGCCCTTGAGGCTGTCGATGTAGCTTTGCAGATCTTGCAGCAGCGCCTCGTCGAGGCAGTTGTTGCCATCGCAGAACGGCCCCGGCTGGTTCTTCGCAATATCGCGATGCGGCACGCGCAGGCAGGTGCCTTTGCAGTCGCTGTTGTTGTCCAGCCACAGCACTTGCACGCCGGCGCGCTGGAGAATGTCGAGCAGGCCTTCGTAGGTTTTGCCTTTCTTGTCGCTGTAATCCTCACGCGGGAACATCGAGAACATGCACGGCACCGAGACCGCCGTCGACGTGCCGCAGGAGTGCACCTGAGTGAAGTTGAGGATGTCCAGTTTGCTCAGTTCGGGATTGGTCTCGCGCGTATAACCGTTCAGCGAAAAGTGATCGGCGCGGGCGGTTTCACCGACCACAAAGACCATCAGCGATTTCTTCTCGCGGCTGGCCGCCTTGGCGCTCATCACCGCGTCTTCGCCAATGGCCTGCACCACGAAGTGCTTTTTGATGCCCAGGCGTTGCTTGGCGTACTTGCTGATCGCGTAGATGTAGTTGGTCGGGTTGATGAAGTGGGTGAGCTTGTCTTCTTCGCGGAAGATCGGCGCGTAGGTCGAATAGAACGCGCCCACCGACGCAGCGATCACCAGCACGCAGGCGATGATCACCAACACCTTGTTGAGCAAGCCGCGAAAGAACGGCCGATAACTCACCGGCCAACGCCAGATCAATGCCGCTGGCAACACGCCGAGCAGCAGCACGTAAGCCAGCAGCTTGCCGTTGAACAGTGCGCAGGCTTCGGCGGGGTTGGTTTCGAAGACATTCTGAATCATCACCGTGTCGATGGTGATGCCGTATTCGTTCATGAAATACGCGGCGCAGGCCGAGAGCAGGGCGACCACGCTGAGCAGCGGTTTCAGTGTCCAGCGAAACGACACCAGGGTCAGCAGCAGGGTGATCGCGGCCCACAAAAACAGCCCGAACGAAGCGAAAAACGCCACTTTGTGCGCGCCCTGCAGGGTGATCAGCGTGCCCAGCGCCTTCCAGGTCGCCAGGTTGTACAACGCCACCAGCGCCAGGGAAAACAGCAGCACCAGTCGGGTAGGCGTGATGGACGGTAAACGCAGTCCGTTGCCCAAAGCCATGTCAAACATTCCTCTACATGAATAGAAAGCCACGCGGTTGCGCGGGTAACTGTAGAAGAGCATTAGTAAAAAATTCGTAAACACCCTGTAACAAGTTCGACCCCCATTTCCTGTAGGAGCTGCCGAAGGCTGCGATCTTTTGATGTTGTTCTTAACATCAAGATCAAAAGATCGCAGCCTTCGGCAGCTCCTACAGATGGATTTCGGTGGGTCAGAAGGATTTGCTGACGCTGGCGACGACGGTGGCGGTGCAGACGTCTTTGAAGCCCCAGTTGCTCAGGCATTGGCTCTGTGAGAGATCGGTGTCGATGTAGCTCAGGCCCAACACCACCCCGGCCAGATTGTGGGTGAGTTTGACTTCCCATTCGCGATAACTGTCTTCGGCCTGCCCGGACGCCGAATACAAATGCGGATCCTTGAAATCCATATTGCCGTAGCGCAGCTTCAAGCCCGAGTCGAACGGCAACTCGGTTTCATAACCGATGTAGGTGTACAGCGAACTCTGCTTGCTATCGATCCCCGGCGCATCGTTGGAGTAGTACGCCGCCAGCTTCACCCCGTACACCCCGAGAATCCCGTAGACCTCGCTCTGGTTGAACTGGCTTTCCTTGGGGTAGGCGTATTTGATGTAGCCCAGATCGAGGCTGACCTCCTCGGTCGCCTGCCACAGCCAACCGCCGTAGTAATCGACTTCCTGGCGGGTTTTCAGGCCACCGCCGAAATCGACGTTGGAACTCCACGCGCCAAGGTACAGACCGCTGCTGTGCGCGAGGGTCAGGCCGGCCTGTGCGGCGGGGTCATTCTGGGTTTGCGAGATGCCACGGGTCCGGTAGTCGCTGGCTAAAGTGAGATCCACCAACAGCGCAAAATCATCGTTCAAGGGGATCGCAAAGCTGCTCAAGGGCAGCACGCTCAAGAAACTCAGGGCGAACAGGGGCAAGGCTTTCATGTGAAGTCCCGATGTTGTGATTGTTATGGGGGCAGGAGGTAAACCTGTAGGAGCTGCCGCAGGCTGCGATCTTTTGATCTTGGTTTTTAAAATCAAAGTCAAAAGATCGCAGCCTGCGGCAGTTCCTACAGGGGAAACGCGTTGTTAGTGGGTGGCGGTGTAGACCTGACGACCGCCGAACCAGGTTTGCAGGACTTTGGTGTCATGCAGGGCTTTGTTATCGACGCTGAACACATCACGATCGAGCACGATAAAGTCGGCCTGTTTACCCGGCGTCAGCGAGCCGATCTGGTTCTCCAGACCAATCGTCCGCGCCGCATTAACGGTGTAGGCGTAGAACATGGTGTCGCGGTCCAGACGCTCGTCGGCATTGAGCACGCCCAACGGGCCGACGCGAGTAATTGCTTGAGCCATGGCATTGAACGGGTTTGGCGAAGACACCGGCCAGTCACTCGCACCGGCAATCGTCGCGCCCTGTTTCAGCAGCGAGTGCGCCGGGTACTGATAGCGGAAGGCGAGGGCGCTGACGTACGGCTTGATCATGTCGGTGGTGTAGTCGTCGGCGCTGGCCCATAGCAACTGCATCGAGGCGATGACGTTGAGCGGCTTGAAGCGGGCGAACTCTTTCGGGTTGACCATTTGCAAGTGAGTGATCGAGTGGGTCACGCCGCTCTGCCGATCCTTGCGCGCCTGCGCGATGCCGTTCAGCGCTTCGCGCACCGCGCGGTCGCCGATCGCGTGGATGTGCACCAGCCAGCCGCGCTGGTCGATGGCGCTGACCAGTTCGCCGAAATGCTGCGGATCGATCAGCAGTTCGCCCTGTTTGTGCGAGTTGCTGTACGGGTCGATCATCGCCGCGCTCTGCGCCGGGAACTCGATCACGCCGTCGGCGAAGATCTTGATGCCGGGCAGGGTCAGGTTGGGAATGCCTTGGAATTGCTGGCGCACCTTGTCCAGCGTGTCGAGGTCGGCGGGTACGCTTTTCGGGTTGGCCACCAGCAGCGCCGCGACGTGCACGCTCATATCGCCGCTTTCTGACAAGGCTTTATAGGCCGGCAGCACGCCGACGGTTTTCTCGGTGGGTTTGAGCGCGAACACTGCTTCGCCCGGCGCGGCGTTGGCGGCCGGGTCCATCCACGCGGTAATGCCGAGGCTGTTGTTGTAGCGCACTGCTGATTTGGCGGCGTTCAACATGTCGGCAGGGCTCGGCACCGGCATCTTCGAGGCGACCCGATCCCAACCGGCGTCGACCACAAATCCATTGGGCTCACCGTTGGCCAGCTTGCCGATGGTGTCTTTTTCCGCGTCGGGCAGGGTTTTCAGCAGCGCGGCATCAATGCCGGCGCGCTTGAGCATCACATTGTTGGCCCACGCGGTGTGGTGGTCGCTGCCGATAAATACCACCGGCACATTGGCCCATTCGCCGCTATTGAAGGTGTTGCCCAAGGCCTCGGCCTGCGCCCAATAAACCGAACTCATCCCGGCAATGCTCAGCACATCGCCGTGTTTGGCCTTGCCGTTTGCACGCCAGTCGCGCAGGCGTTTTTGCAGTTCGTCGAGGTCGACGACTTCGTCTTCCATGTTCGCCGAGACCATTTCCAGTCCACCGAAAATCGCGTGGGAATGGCTGTCGATCAGGCCGGGCATCAACGCTTTGCCCTTGAGGTCGATGACTTCGGTACCCGGTTCAATCAAGGCTTTGATCTGCGCATCGGTGCCGACTTTCAGCACTTTGCCGTTCTCCACGGCCAAGGCTTGCACCTTGGCTTGAGTGCGGTCGGCGGTGAAGATCTTGCCGTTGAGCAGCACCAGATCGGCGGCGGCCATGGCTTCCATCGAGGCAAAACTTACAGCGAGAGCCAACAGCTTCGGGATGAATCTTTTCATTGAAGATTTCCTTGTTATTGCGTCTGATGGCGAGATTAGTGGCTGGCGACGGCCGACAGAACGCCTCCCTCACGAAAAACGTTTTTGCCTGAATGGAAAAAGCATGGACAAGTTGGGTGCATTGAAAATGTTCGTGGTCACCGCGCAGCTCGGCAGTTTCAGCCGCGCCGCCGAGCAGTTGGGCAAGACCCCGTCGGCGCTGACCAAAGCGGTCAATCACCTGGAATCGGAGCTGGGCGCACGGCTGTTCGAGCGCAGTACGCGGCGGATTCTGCTCACCGAAATCGGTCGGGTGTACCTGGAAACCGCACGGTTGGTGTTGCAGCGACTCGATGAGGCCAGCGAGGAAATCGAGCAGTTGCAGCACGGCTTGCGCGGCAGCCTGAAAATCACCGCCCCGCTGGCCTATGGCCGGGCGTTTCTCGATCAAGTGTGTGACGGATTTTTGCAGCAATACCCGCAGATCAGCCTGCAAGTGGACCTGTGCGATGCCTTCGTCAATCTGCTGGAAAGTGGTTATGACCTGGCGCTGCGTGAGGGCCACGATGACTTGCCGGGGCTGATTGCGCGGGTGGTCGGCAGCAATCGTCTGGCGTTGTGCGCCAGCCCGGAATATCTGGCGCGCAAGGATTTGCCGGTCAATCCGCAAACCCTTGAGCAGCATGAATGGCTGCTCTATCAGCACCCGTTACTCAGCCGCGAATTCTGGTGGGCCGAGCGTGACGGGCAGCGCTTGAGTCTGGCGCAACCCGCAGCGCCGTTGTTGCGCAGTGACAATTACGATTTGTTGCTGGCCAGTGCCTTGGCCGGACGCGGTTTGCTGCACACGCCGTTGTGGAGCGCCGCGCCGTACATTGCCGACGGGCGACTGGTGCGGGTCATGGCCGATTACGAGATCGACCCGGACACCTTTGGCCCGCACATTCTGGCGGTGTACCCGAGCCACCGCCGGGCCACGGCGAAGGTCGTTGCCTTCATCGATTACATCTCAGCATTTCTCGCCGAACGCGGCCTTAACTGACTCCCCCGCACTGATCGTACTGATCGTTCCCACGCTCTGCGTGGGAATGCCTCTAGGGACGCTCTGCGTCCAGTGACGCGGAGCGTCACGGGCTGCATTCCCACGCGGAGCGTGGGAACGATCAACGTGGGGTGGGCCGACCTGTGGCGCTTGTCAGGAAAATCCTACAGGAGTACAAATGTACTCCATGACGAACCTGACTCCCCGCCGTACCGCCATCCTGACGTTTATCCGCGATCGAATCGCCGAACACGGTCAGCCCCCAAGCCTCGCTGAAATCAGCGAGGCTTTTGGTTTTGCCTCGCGCAGCGTGGCGCGCAAGCACGTGCTGGCGCTCACCGAAGCCGGGTTTATCGAGGTCAATCCGCATCAGGCCCGGGGCATTCGCCTGCTCGGGCAACCGCCACGCCCGGAGCTGCTCGACATCCCCGTGCTCGGCCGCGTCGCTGCCGGTGCGCCGATTGGCGCCGATGCCGACATCCATAGCCGCTTGCTGCTCGACCCGGCGCTGTTCTCCCGCACACCCGACTATATGCTGCGGGTGCAGGGCGATTCGATGATCGAGGACGGCATTCTCGACGGTGATCTGGTCGGCGTACGGCGCAATCCCGAAGCGCTCAACGGCCAGATCGTCGTGGCGCGGCTCGACGGTGAAGTCACTATCAAACGCTTCGAACGGCTCGGCGATGAAGTGCGGCTGTTGCCGCGCAACCCGGCGTACCAGCCGATTGTCGTGCGCGACGATCAGGATCTGGCCATCGAAGGGGTGTTCTGTGGTCTGGTGAGGCAAGGCTGATGGGCGCCGTCGTTGCGTTGGATACGCTGTTCAATGGCGGCCAGGTCTGGAGGGGCCGGCCTGCGCCGCCGGCCGCCAGTCCGCAACCCACCGGGCACGCGGCGCTCGACGCAGCATTGCCCAGCGGCGGCTGGCCGGAAGCGGCGCTGAGCGAAATCCTGTTGGCCGGCCCCGGTGTCGGCGAACTGCAACTGGTCTGGCCGACGCTGGCGCGGTTGTCGGCGGCGGGCGAGCGCATTGTGCTGGTAGCGCCGCCGTTCGTGCCGTACCCGCAGGCGTGGGAGAACGCCGGGGTCGATCTGCGTCAGTTGTCGGTGATTCAGGCCAGTGAACGCGATGCCTTGTGGGCGGCGGAACAATGCCTGCGTTCAGGCAGTTGCGGCGCGGTGCTGTGCTGGCCGCACAAGGCTGATGACCGCGCGTTGCGGCGTTTGCAGGTGGCGGCGGAAACCGGCCAGACCCTGGCGTTTGCCTGGCGTCCGTTAAGCGAAGCGGTCAATCCGTCACCGGCGGCATTACGGATTGCCATCGATGCCAAACCCGCGCAGTTGCGCGTGCTCAAGTGCCGTGGCGGTTTGGCGCGTGCGGCGCCGATTGCCTTTGCCGTGGGTCACTGAGGTCGCCATGCGCTGGGTGTGTATTCTGTTCCCGCAATTGGCCCTTGATGCCGTGCTGCGTCAGCGCCCCGATCCCGATGAGCCGTTGGTGCTGCTCAGCGGCCCGGCCCAGCGCCGGGTACTGCAAGCGGTCAACCCGGCGGCGCGCAAACTCGGGTTGCGCGCTGGCCAGTCGATGACCGCCGCCCAAGCGATGAGCAAGGGGTTTGCCACCGCCGATTACGAGGTGGCCGAGGTCGAGCACTGGCAGCAGTTTCTTGCCGCGTGGGCCTACGGTTTCAGCGCGCAGGTCAGCGTGCATTACCCGCGCGCCGTGGTGTTCGAAATCGAATCGAGCCTGGGGCTGTTCGGTTCCTGGGCGCAGTTTGAAGCACGGTTGCGCAAGGAACTGAGCGATCTGGGCTTTCGCCATCGCATCGTTGCCGCACCGAATCCGGTGGCGGCGCGGGTACTGGCCAATGCTTACGATGGCTTGGTGGTGCCGGACGGCGAAGCCTTGCAGCATCACCTCGGCCAGTTGCCCGTCGACCGTGTCGGCCTGGAGCCGAGCGTGGCCACGGCGTTGTCGCGCATGGGCCTGCGCAACCTCAGTCAGGTGCAGAGCTTGCCGCGTCAGGCGCTGGCCCGACGCTTCGAAGCGCAGATGCTCAAGCACCTCGACACCTTGTTTGGCGCGCGACCCTTGGCGCTGGAGTTTTACTTGCCGCCCGATCGTTTCGATGTGCGCATCGAACTCAACTTTGACGTGCAATCCCATCAGGCGCTGCTGTTTCCGCTACGGCGTTTGACTGGCGATCTGTCGGCGTTCCTCTGCGGGCGCGACAGCGGCGTGCAGCGTTTCGACCTGCATCTGGAACACGCCGGGCTGCCGGACAGCGTGATCAAAGTCGGTTTGCTCAGCGCCGAACGTGATCCGGCGATGCTCTTCGAACTGGCCCGTGGTCGGCTCGAGCAAGTGCAGGTCGAGGCGCCCGTGCGTGGTTTTCGTCTGCGTGCCGAGGACCTGCCGAGCTTCGTGCCGCAGTTTCAGGAACTGTTCGACGACCGTCCGCAGCAGACCTTGCCCTGGGAGCAATTGCGCGAACGCTTGCGTGCACGCTTGGGTGATGACGCCGTGCAGGGGCTGCGCTTTCAGGCTGATCATCGTCCGGAGTGCGCGTGGCAGCACGGTGTCGACAAACAACGCTGCACAGGCTTGCCGAATGTGCAGCGTCCGGGCTGGTTACTGGGTGAACCGCAGAGTGTGGCAGAGGGTTCGGCGCGGATTCTCATGGGCCCGGAACGCATCGAATCCGGCTGGTGGGACGGTGACGATGTGCGCCGCGATTATTACCTGATCCAGAACCGCACCGGCCAACAGGGTTGGGCTTATCGCGCGGTGGGTGAGGGCGGTCCGTTGTGGCTGCAGGGCTGGTTTGCATGAACGACGGTTATGCCGAACTGCACTGCCTGTCGAACTTCAGTTTTCAGCGCGGTGCGTCCAGTGCGCTGGAACTGTTTCAGCGGGCAAAAAAACACGGCTATCAGGCATTGGCGATCACCGATGAGTGTACGTTGGCCGGCATCGTTCGCGCCTGGCAAGCGGCGAAGTCCGTTGAGTTGCCGCTGATCATCGGCAGTGAAGTGCGCATCGACAACGGCCCGAAACTGCTGTTGCTGGTGGAGAACCTTGCAGGCTATCAAGCGCTGTGCGGTTTGATCACGCGCGCGCGGCGGCGTACGCAGAAAGGTCAGTATCAAGTGCTGCGCGAGGACTTTGAGCAAGCGCTGCCGGGATTACTGGTGTTGTGGGTGCCGGATTCACTCGATGATGTGGAAGAGGGCCGTTGGCTGCAGCAGACCTTCGCCGAACGCCTGTGGCTGGCGGTGCAATTGCATCGTGGCCAGGACGATCAGCAGCGGCTGGCGGCGTTGTTGGGGCTGGCCGCCGAGTTGCAGATTCCAGCCGTGGCCAGCGGCGATGTGCACATGCACGCCCGTGGCCGCCGCGCCTTGCAGGACACCATGACCGCGATCCGCCATCACGTGCCGGTGGCCGAGGCAGGGTTGCGTTTGCACCCCAATGGCGAGCGGCATTTGCGCAGCGTCGAGGTGTTGCGCGAGTTGTATCCGCAGGCCTTGCTGGATGAGTCGGTGAAGCTGGCCCGGCGTTGCACCTTTGATTTGGGCGAATTGCGTTATCAATACCCCAAAGAACTGGTGCCCGAGGGACACAGCGCCAGTTCCTGGCTACGGCAACTGACCAAGGAAGGCATCGCCTGGCGTTGGGAGAAGGGCGCGCCCTTCAAGGTGCTGAGGCAGATCAACAAAGAACTGAAGCTGATCGCCGAACTCGGCTACGAAAGCTACTTCCTCACCGTGCATGACGTGGTGCGCTTCGCCCGCGAGCAGAAGATTCTGTGTCAGGGTCGGGGCTCGGCAGCCAACTCGGCGGTGTGTTTTGCCTTGGGCATCACCGAAATCGACCCGGATCGCACCACACTGCTGTTCGAACGCTTCATGTCCAAGGAGCGCAACGAGCCGCCGGACATCGACGTCGACTTCGAACACGAGCGCCGCGAAGAAGTCCTGCAATACGTGTTCCGCCGTTACGGCCGTGGTCGCGCGGCGCTGACGGCGGTGGTCAGCACTTACCACGCCGCCGGCGCGGTGCGCGATGTGGCCAAGGCCTTGGGCCTGCCGCCGGATCAGGTCAATGCACTGGCCGATTGCTGCGGCCACTGGAGCGATGAAACGCCGCCGGTCGAGCGTTTGCTCGAAGGCGGCTTCGACCCGGACAGCCCGGTGCTGCGCCGGGTGTTGAGCCTGACCGGGCAGTTGATCGGTTTCCCCCGGCACCTGTCGCAGCATCCTGGCGGTTTCGTGATTTCCGAGCAGCCGCTGGACACGCTGGTTCCGGTGGAGAACGCCGCCATGGCCGAGCGCACGATCATCCAGTGGGACAAGGATGACCTCGACGCGGTCGGGCTGCTTAAGGTGGACATCCTCGCCCTCGGCATGCTCAGTGCGATCCGTCGTTGCTTCGACTTGCTGCGCCGCCATCGCAATATCGACTTGAGTCTGGCGACGATCCCGGCCGAAGACAAACCGACTTACGAGATGATCAGCCGCGCCGACACCATTGGCGTGTTCCAGATCGAGTCGCGGGCGCAGATGTCGATGCTGCCACGTCTGAAACCGGCGAAGTTCTACGATCTGGTGATCGAAGTGGCCATCGTCCGCCCGGGGCCGATTCAGGGCGGGATGGTCCATCCGTACCTGCGCCGGCGCAATAAAGAAGAGAAAGAAACCTATCCGTCACCGGAGCTGGAAGTGGTGCTCAAACGCACCCTCGGCGTGCCGCTGTTTCAGGAACAGGTGATGCAGATCGCTATCGTCGCCGCCGACTACAGCCCCGGCGAGGCCGATCAGTTGCGCCGCTCGATGGCCGCGTGGAAACGCCACGGTGGACTGGAACCGCACAAGGAACGCCTCGCCGCCGGCATGAAGAAAAACGGTTACACGCCGGAGTTCGCCGCGCAGATTTTCGAGCAGATCAAAGGCTTCGGCAGCTACGGCTTCCCCGAATCCCACGCCGCCAGTTTCGCCTTGCTGACCTACGCCAGTTGCTGGCTCAAGTGCCACGAACCGGCGGCGTTCGCCTGTGCGCTGATCAACAGCTGGCCGATGGGTTTCTACAGCCCGGATCAGATTCTCCAGGACGCGCGCCGACACCAGTTGCAAATCCGCCCGGTCGACGTGCGCGCCAGTGACTGGGATTGCAGCCTGGAAACCACCACAGCGGCGCAACCGGCGATCCGTATGGGTCTGCGCATGATCAAGGGCTTTCGCGAAGACGATGCCCGGCGCATCGAAGCGGCGCGGGCGCGTGGGGCGTTTGCCGATGTCGCCGATCTGGGCGAACGGGCCGCACTCGACAGTCGGGCGCAGGCGTTACTGGCCGATTCCGGGGCGTTGCGCGGTTTGGCTGGGCATCGGCATCGGGCGCGCTGGGAAGTGGCCGGGGTGCAGAAGCAGTTGGGTCTGTTTGCCGGGCTGCCGAGTCAGGAGGAGGCGGAGGTGGAGCTGCCCAAACCCAGTGTCGGCGAGGATCTGCACGCCGATTACAGCACCGTCGGCACCACGTTGGGGCCGCATCCGTTGGCGCTGTTGCGTGGCGAACTCAAGGCGCGGCGCTGTCGCAGTTCTCAGGAATTGCTCGACGTCGAGCACGGCCGGCCGGTGAGCGTCGCCGGGCTGGTCACCGGGCGGCAACGACCGGGCACTGCCAGTGGCGTGACCTTCGTGACCCTGGAAGACGAATTCGGCAACGTCAACGTGGTGGTCTGGCGTGATCTGGCCGAGCGTCAGCGGCAAGTGCTGGTGGGCTCGCAACTACTGAAAGTCGATGGCCGCTGGGAGCGCGAAGGTGAAGTGCGCCACCTGATCGCCGGGCGTTTGAGCGACCTCAGCCCGCTGCTTAATGGCATCCGCGTGCAGAGCCGCGATTTCCATTAGCGCGCCCTGATCTGATCGTTCCCACGCTCTGCGTGGTAACGCTTCCCGTGACGCTCCGCGTCACAGCGGACGCGGAGCGTCCGTGGCTGCA
>NZ_AKJR01000075.1:0-16738 GCF_000282235.1 Pseudomonas sp. GM24
AGCGTTCTGTCAGACGATGCTGCATCAAATGCCACACCGCTATCGCGAGCAGGCTCACTCCTACAGGTTTGGTGTGGGTAGTCAGAACCTGATGTCGGCGGCGGGTTTGACGTCGATGCGCGCCACGGAGCCGGTCAGGTGCGCCAGATCCTTGTTGTGCTCGGTGATGATGTCTTCGGCGCTCATGTTGCCGTTGTCGACGGTGGAATGCGCGTCGGCGGCGAGCACCACGTCATAACCCAGTTGATGGGCCTGGCGCACGGTGGCATTGACGCAGTAATCGGTTTGCAGACCGCAGATGAGCAGTTTTTCGAAATCTTCGCTCGGCAACAGTTTGCGCAAGTCAGTCTGGTAGAACGAATCCGGGGTGGTCTTGCGTACGCGCAAGTCTTTCGGCGATGTATCAAGCCCTTCGGCCAGTTGCCAGCCTTCGGCACCATGGGCCAACGGGCTGTCCTTTTCTTCATGCTGGATCAGCACCACTGGCACACCTGCCTTGCGCGCGCGGGCGCTGAGGCCGTTGATGGTGTCGATTACGCGGTGAATGTCATGGCACTGGTATTCACCCGAGCAGAGGGCGCGCTGGACGTCGATGATCAGCAATGCGGTGGTCATGATGAGCCTTCCTTGATCAGTCCTTGAGACGGGGGCGGATGTGAGCCCGCCCCCTTTTTTACGCTTCTTAGTAACCCAGTGACAAGCCAGTGTTGCGGCGTGGATCGTTGGCGCCGTAGAAACGGTTTTTCCCGACGGGTTTACCCCCCAGCGACGGTGCGCCGACCAGAATCGCGGCGATGTGATTGGCGTCCTGCGGCCCGGCGAATTTGTGGCCCCAGCTTTCGAGGAGCTTCTTCGTGTCGGGGCTGGCGGCGAAGTCTTCGAGGTTGGTTTCTTCCGGCATCCACTGCTGGTGGAAGCGTGGCGCGTCGACCGCCTCCTGCAAGCCCATGCCGTAGTCGATGACATTGAGCATGGTCAGCAACGTCGCGGTGATGATGCGGCTCCCGCCCGGCGTGCCGACCACCATCACCACTTTGCCGTCCTTGGTGACAATGGTCGGGCTCATCGATGACAGCGGTGCCTTGCCCGGGGCAATCGCATTGGCTTCACCCTGCACCAGACCGTACATGTTCGGCACGCCGACCTTGGAGGTGAAGTCGTCCATTTCATCGTTGAGGATCACCCCGGTCTTGCTTGCCATCACGCCGGCGCCGAACCAATCGTTGAGGGTGTAGGTGACCGACACTGCATTGCCCCACTTGTCGACGATCGAATAGTGGGTAGTGTTGCTGCCTTCATGAGGCGCTACACCAGGCTTGAGCTCAGCCGACACGCCGGCCTTTTGCGGCTGGATGGCATCGCGCAGTTTGGTCGCGTAGTTCTTGTCCAGCAGGTGCTCGATCGGATTTTTGACGAAATCCGGATCGCCGAGATAGCTGTTGCGATCGACATACGCGTGACGCATCGCTTCGATCTGGTAGTGCATGCCCTGAGCGGAATGGAAGCCCAGGTCCTTCATCGGATAGCCTTCGAGGATGTTCATGATCTGGCAGATCACCACCCCGCCAGAGCTTGGCGGCGGCGCCGAGACCACGTGGTAACCACGGTAATCACACTCCACCGGTGCCAGTTCGCGGGTCTTGTATTTGTCGAGGTCAGCTTGAGTGATGATGCCTTTGTTGGCCTGACTGGAAGTGACAATGGCATCGGCTACCCAGCCTTTATAGAAGCCATCGGCGCCTTTCTCGGAAATGGTCCGCAGGGTCTTGCCGAGATCCTTTTGCACCAGTTTCTGCCCGACCTGCATCGGCTCGCCTTTGCTGAGGAAGATCGAGCCAGAATCGCGCATGTCCTTCTTGAACACGTCGGTGGCGTACTCCAGCAGTTCGACGTCACCCTGCTCCAGTTCGAAACCGTCTTCCGCCAGTTTGATCGCCGGTGCGATCATTTCCTTGCGTGGCTTGGTCCCGTATTTGCTCAGCGCCAGTTCCATGCCGGACACCGTGCCCGGTACGCCCACCGCCAAATGTCCACGGGTGCTGAGATCGGGAATTACGTTGCCTTCCTTGTCGAGGTACATGTTGGCGGTGGCCGCCAGCGGCGCTTTTTCGCGGAAATCGAGGAAGGTCTTACGCCCGTCCGCCAGTTGAATGGTCATGAAGCCGCCTCCACCGAGGTTGCCCGCTGCGGGGTAAACCACCGCCAGCGCGTACCCCACGGCGACCGCCGCGTCGACGGCATTGCCGCCACTTTTCAGTACGTCGACGCCGACATGGGTGGCCAGATGTTGCGCGGTGACCACCATGCCGTTTTCGGCGGCAACCGGAGCGACTGACGCCGCGTGAGCCATGAGACAGCTGAGTGCCAGTGAGGTCGCTATCAGCGACTTGGCCAAAGGTTCGTACTTCATGAGTCGATCTCTTTTTTGTTGTTTTCAGGGTCTGTGCAAAACAGAGGGGGAACGCTGCAAGAGCACCAAGCAGTATGGTCGGCTTTGCGTATTGCGCCTCCCCGATCAGGCAGTATGCTGGGCGCTGTTGCCGCCCTGATCCGGAGTCTGCCGTCATGCCTTACACGTTCATCACCCTGCCCTCGCCCGTCGGCGAGCTGAAGCTGGTCGCGAACGGTTCACGACTGGCGGCCATCCTCTGGGAAAACGACAAACCGAATCGCGTGCGCCTCGGGCCGATGAGTGAGGCCCCCGACAATCCGATCCTGATTCGAACGGCTCGACAACTTGAAGAATATTTTTCCGGGACGCGTGACTGTTTTGATCTGGAACTGGATTTCGCTGGCACCGACTTTCAGAAAAAGGTCTGGGCGGCGCTGCTGACCATTCCATTCGGCGAGACGCGGACCTACAGCCAGATTGCCGAACAGATAGGCAATCCCAGCGCCGTGCGGGCAGTGGGCGCAGCGAACGGACGCAACCCGATCTCCATTGTCGCGCCGTGTCATCGAGTGATCGGCGCGTCGGGGAAGCTCACCGGGTTTGCCGGTGGGCTAGAGGCGAAAGAGCGCCTGCTGACACTTGAAGGTGGCGACTGGTCGCAGATTGGCAAAACCGGGGATTTGTTTTAGTCAGTCAATACAGATCAAGAGATCGCAGCCTTCGGCAGCTCCTACCTGGAATGCGTTTTCCTGTAGGAGCTGCCGAAGGCTGCGATCTTTTGATTTATTGGGCAAAAAGGTTGTTCATCGCCGCATATTGCAACAGCATGATGGTCTTGGCGTCGCAGATCTCGCCGCGCTGAAACGCCGCCAACGCGTCGTCGAATCGCCACTCCAGCACTTCCAGTTCTTCGGTCTCCTCTTCCAGACCACCACCGTCGCTAACCTTCGATGCGGCGTCGTATTCGGCAATGAAAAAATGCAGTTTCTCGGTCACCGAGCCAGGGCTCATGTAAGCCTCGAACACCTTCTTCACATCGTGCACGCGATACCCGGTTTCCTCTTCGGCTTCATCGCGAATCCGTTGCTCCGGCGATGCACCTTCGAGCAACCCGGCCGCCACCTCGATCAACAAACCATCGTGGCCATTGACGAATACCGGCAAACGAAACTGCCGGGTCAGCACCACCGTGCGCTGCTCGCGGTTGAACAACAGAATCGCTGCACCGTTACCACGGTCGTAGACCTCACGGGTCTGACGCTGCCACTCACCGTTGTTGCGGTGATAGTCGAAGGTGATTTTCTTCAGTAGATACCAGTCATGGGACAACACTTGAGTGTCGACAATGTTGACCCGCTCGGCTGTGTTGGACATGACGCTTGTTCCCGTTTCCTGAGTAAGTCGCCATGGTCGAATAATTGCGCAAACAAAAAAAGCCCGGCAGCGCTACCGGGCTTCTTCATTTGCAACTAACGAGCGATAAACGATTGCTTATCATCGAAAGCTTGCCCTGCGGCGGGTACCCCGTGAATCAACGGCCCATAACGCCGGCTGAACTCCCAGTTGTATGGCACGCCATCCTTGCTGGTACCGTTATCCCAATTCACCGACCAGGTCATCAGGCCTTTGATCGGTATCCCCTTGATCGCCAGACGCTTGAGGACATTCCCGACCACGGTTTTGTCGATCACATAACCGGTGGCTGCCGCATCGTTATTGGCCGGCAGACCGATGACGAACTTGTCCGCCGGGATCCGCGTGAAGCCACGTGTGCCGGTCACCAGACTTTCGGTCAGGTAGTAAAGGAAATCCTCCTTCAGCGCATCGTTGTTCTGCGCAATCCACGCACCCGCGCCGTTGTTCGCCTCCGGTACCCAAACGCCGTCACCGCCCTGGTTGTAGAACTGTGGGGCGATGAAGTCGTAGTAGCCTTCCAGTGCCTGCAAATAGCTGATGTATTTCCCGGTGCTGGTCAGGTACGGAAACTCCGGAGCCATGCTGATGATGAAGTGCTTGCCCTGGCCTGCATAGTGATCCTTGACCAGTTTCAGTGCGGCCGGCAGAACTGTCTTGTTGGCAGCGAAATCAATCGCGCTCTGTTCAAGATCGATGTCCAGACCGTCGAAGCCGTAGGTTTCCACCAGACGAATGATTTCATTGGCCAGCGGTTGTTCCTGACCGCTGCGCAATTCGATGTGCGCATCGGCGCCGCCGAGGGAAATCAACACGGCCCGTCCCTGGCTGTTGAGTACGCCGACCTGGCGGCGGAACTCGGCATCGGAAACGTTGAACGGTTTGAAGGTCGGAATCCCGCTGCCCTTCATAAAAGCGACCGCAACCACGTTGTACTCCTTGGGCACGTCCTCCAGCGAGAGGCTGGCAAAGCGGCCCTGGCGGTAACCATCGCTCGGGCCTGCGGGCCAGTTGTGCCAGAAGCCCATAAGGACCTTTTTGCCGGCAATGCTCGGCATCAGCGAGGCGGCATCGCTCGCCGCGTTTTGCACTAAAGAGAAATCGATTTTTGACATGTTCTAATCCTTCAGAACGTGTGGGTTTGGCGACGCTGCGCCGTTATTTGAAGTCGACGTCGAAAGCCTGATAGAAGGCGTTGCCGGTGTTGGCGACGATCCACATCAGCACGATCACGTGATGGCCTTTTTTGTTGGCCGGCAGTTTCACCGCGTGATTGACCTTGGCCTTCAACTCATTCGGGTAGCTGTAATAAGGCACCTGAGTGTAGAAGTCCTCGAAGAACGGTTGGGCTTCCAGTTGCGCACGGGTAATACGCTGTTTCGGGTCCCAGCCGTCCTTGGTGATCAGCCAGCGGTAGCCGCGGGTGGTGTGCGGTGCGGTGTATTCCCACTTGATTTCGAGGGTTTGTCCCGGGGTGACATTGAGCAGCGGCCAAGTGAACGGACGAGCGAGTTTCTTGCTCATTTCGTCATTGGTGAAGTTCACACAGTCGCGGGCATCGGTCTTGCCGCCGCTGAGGATGTAGCCATCGGCCGGTGGCGTGACGCTGTCCGAGTCGCTCTGGTAAGGCGCCGGAAATGGCCCCGCTGCCAGCGCCGGGAAGTTCTTGCCGCCTTCCATTTCGTTGACCTGCCAGGCGCCGAGCAATCCTTGCTCAATCGCTACCGCACCGCGGCTTGCAGGGGAAATGACACGACCGTGTCGCAGTTGGGTTTGTGGTTGATTCATGTTTTTCACTCCGTTGATTTAAGAACTCTCCTTTCCGAGGAGAGGCCTTCAAGCTAACGGAGACGGATTTTTTGTCCATCGGCGGTTTTGTCGCAGTCAGCAGCCTTGAACCGTAAAAACAGCGCAAACACTGGATGTTTATACAGTCTTTTGCGACAACGCCCACCAGAGATGACGACAAAAGATTACACGCCAATGCTACAAAGACTGCCATTCAGTGATTACGGCAATTGTTCCTGAAACTCCTTTTCGTATTGCCCGGCGAGTTGTTCTTTCTGTTTTTCGCTGAGCAATTTGCCAGCCATCTGGAAGAACTTCTGTTCCTCTTCCTTCAGGTGATGGTGAACTTTGTCAGAGAGCTTTTTGGCGGTGGCCAGCCAGGCCGGGCTGGACATCTCGGTCTCATCGAGTTCTTCCATCATCTCGTCCATTTCATGATGTTCCGCGATGGCGTGGCGGCTCAAATCGACACCGTCATCAAGCTCCATCAACGGAATGTAGAAATGGCGCTCTTCGGCGGTTTCATGGGCCTGGAGTTCTGCCTTGAGCTGTTTGTAGGCTTCGACCCGCTCCGGCGTATCGCCGCTGGTTTCGATCAAGGTCTTGGCGTAAGTACGCTGGCGGTCATGGCTTTCGCGAAGGGCTTCGAAAATATTCATGGGGGTTCCTCATCAACCGCGTGCTGGAATGACGCTGTAAAGCCTAGACCCCGAGGCGAGAGCGGCAGTTCCACCGGGTTGAAGAAGGGCTTGGAAGATGGCCGCGGGGCAGGATAGGCTGCGAATTCAAACAACAAGGAAGTCATGCATGAACTTGCGCATCGAGCTGTCACAAAACCCGACCGAAGAAGAACGCACAGCCATCCTCGCGCCGCTGCGTGCGCACAACGTTGCCAACGCCGGACCGTCGACCTTCGAGCCGATCGCTCTGTTAGTGCGTGATGAACACGACGCGATCCTCGGAGGTTTGTATGCCCACACGTTCTATCGTTGGCTGTTCATTGAGTTACTGGCCGTGCCGGAGCAAGGTCGCGGCAAGGGTATCGGCTCGCAGTTGATGCAGAGGGCGGAAGATCTGGCACGGGAAAAAGACTGCGTTGGCATCTGGCTCGACACCTTCTCCTTCCAGGCACCGGAGTTTTACAAGAAGCTTGGATTTAGCGAATGCGGAGAGATTCTGGATTATCCACTGGGGCATAAGCGGCATTTCTTCCAGAAGCGATTGATCGGTTGAATGTTGCGGCCCCTTCGTCGGAAGGCCATCCGGAGCGAGCCTGCTCCGGGCGGCCTTCCGGCGAAGGCGGGTTGAGCATCACTGCGACAATTGCCCCTACAGGCAGGTCGCCAACGCCGCCAACCGGCGCTTGGCGACAAAGTCATCCTTCTGCGCGTAGTAATTCAACGTCGTGCCCGATGCCTGGGTAATCACGTCGACAAACGACTCTGCCGAACGGGTGTACACCGTCGTCCCGCCGGACTTGCGCGGTTCCAGATACGCCGCCGCATCCACACCGAACACCGCTTCGTCCTGCCAAACAAACTGCACACACTGCGCCACGACTTTTTCAGCCTTGTCCGACGTCAACACCTTGTACGGGGTTTTCGTGCGAGCATCGTCCATCACCGAGCCTGCGCAACCGGCCAGCAATGTCGCGGCCAGCGCTACCATCAGAATTCGCATTGCATTCGCTCATTCAGAAAAAAGCGGACTGTATCATCGCAGCAGCAGGAATCGTTCTGCTTTACTGCATTTATAGCGCGACACGCGCAGGTCGCTGCGGCAACCTAAGCTCATCAGCCTCACAAGGAAAACACATGGCGCCTACCGACCAGCGACATGAACATGCCCTGAAAGTGTTTCTCGACGCGCGTCCCGAACTGCGCGAAACCCTCGATCACCTCAACCCGTTGCTGGCCCAGGCCAAAGGCGAAACTCAAGCGCAGTATCGCGAAGAGCGACTGCATGAAGCGTTTGAGGCTGAAGCGGAAAGTCTCGGGCTGTTTGCCTGGGAGCTCACCTTGCAACTGACCGCTGATTCGTCTGAGGAATACCAGGCGCAGCGTCTGGAAGTGCATCGCGAAGTCGCGGAAATGGCCGGAATGGATTGGCTGGAATATTGCGATCTGTATGGCATAGAGCCGTAACCTCCGCCTAAGGACACCGCCACTCATGCTGCCATCCGCCTCGACTCACCGCGCCAGCCCCGGCCACCTGCACACACAGAAGTGGCGCGGGCGGATTGGTCTGGCGCTGGTGGCCAGCCTCTCGGTACTGGCCGGAATGACCGACGCCATTGGCTTTATGGCCAGCGGCGACTTCGTCTCGTTCATGAGCGGCAACACCACCCGACTTGCCGTGGCAATCAGCGATGGCGATGTCGGGTTGACCGTGCGCCTGGTGATTCTCGTCGCAACGTTCGTTGTCGGTAATGCTTTGGGTGTTGTAGTTGCACGCTTGGGCGGACGCCGGACGCTGCCTCTGCTGCTGTGTATCGCCACCCTGCTGTGCGCGGCGGCGGCCTGGCCATTCGACACGCAACTGCCAGCGCTGCTGGCGGCGATCATAGCGATGGGCATGCTCAACGCGGCGGTCGAAGAAGTGAATGGCTTGCCGGTCGGGCTGACTTACGTGACTGGCGCGTTGTCGCGGTTCGGCCGTGGATTGGGCCGCTGGATGCTTGGCGAACGGCGCAGCGGCTGGCGGGTGCAGCTGGTGCCCTGGAGCGGAATGTTTCTCGGCGCGATTCTGGGCGCAGTGCTGGAGCATCATCTTGGACTCAAGGCGATGTTCGTCAGCGGGTTGCTGGCCGCGATGATCGGGCTGCTCTCCCTGAAAATTCCGCGGCGCTGGCAACTGGGCTACATGCCTCGCTAATCAACGCCCGCCCCGTGCTCCCTGTAGGAGCTGTCGAGTGAAACGAGGCTGCGATCTTTTGATCTTGTTTTTCAAAATCAAAATCAACAGATCGCAGCGTGCCGCAGCTCCTACAGAGATCGTGTTTCCCTGTAAGCGCTGCGATCCTTTGCGGCCTGCAATGCTTTATCATGGCCGCAGTTTTGCTGATCGAGTCCGTCATGAAGTTTGCCATCGCGCTGTTTTCCGCCGCCCATGCGCCCTCCTCGCGCCGCGCCCTGCTGTTTGCGCAGGCTGCGCTGGCCGGCGGGCATGAGATCGTCCGGCTGTTTTTCTATCAGGACGGCGTTTATAACGCCTCGGATGCGCTCGTCACTCCGCAGGACGAACTGGATTTGCCCAAACAATGGCGCAGCTTCATAACCGAGCAGAATCTGGATGGCGTGGTGTGTATCGCCGCCGCCCTGCGTCGCGGTGCGCTCAACGCTGAAGAAGCCAAACGCTATCAACGTGACGCCGTCTCAGTCAGCGCGCCGTGGGAATTGTCCGGCCTCGGTCAGTTGCATGACGCGGTGCAAGACGCCGACCGTTTGATCTGCTTTGGAGGTGCGTGAGATGGCCAAGTCCCTGTTGATCATCAGCCGCCAGTCGCCGTGGTCTGGCCCCGGCGCTCGCGAAGCGCTGGACATCGTGCTGGCCGGTGGCGCCTTCGATCTGCCCGTTGGCTTGCTGTTTCTGGATGATGGCGTGCTGCAACTCGCCGCCGGGCAAAACGCCAAGGCCCTGCAACAGAAAGACCTCAGCGCCAACCTGCAGGCGCTGCCGATGTTCGGCGTAGAAGAACTGTTTTACTGCGCCGACAGCGCCAGCACACGCGGTCTCGGCAATCTGTCGCTGGCCGAAGCGCAGCCGCTGGCCGCCGAACAAATCACCGCCCTTATTGACCGTTACGACCAGGTGATCACCCTCTGATGTCGACTTTGCATGTGTTGTCTCATTCCCCGTTCGGCGACGATCGCCTGAGCAGTTGCCTGCGCCTGATCGGCAGCGCTGATGCCCTGCTGCTGTCCGGCGATGCCGTCTATGCATTGCAACCGGGCACAGCGCCATTCACCGATCTGCAAAGCCGCCAGATCAAACTGTGGGTTCTGGCCGAAGATGCACAGGCTCGCGCCATCGAAGTCCCGGACTGGGCCGAAGCGATCGATTACCCGGCCTTCGTCGAACTGTCGATACACCACGACAAGGTCAACAGCTGGCTATGAATTCCATGACCGTCGGCGCCCGCGCCATCGAACTGGACAAGGATGGCTTTCTCGTCGATCTCAGCGACTGGTCGGCTGAGGTCGCCAGCGCCCTCGCCGCTGCCGAAGAGATCGAGTTGACTCCGGAGCACTGGGAAGTCCTCGAGCTGCTGCGCAGCTTCTACGCCGAATTCCAGCTGTCACCGGCCACCCGGCCGTTGATCAAGTACACCGCGTTGAAACTCGGCCCGGACAAAGGCAACAGCCTGCACCTGAACCGACTGTTCAAAGGCACCCCCGCCAAACTCGCCGCGAAACTGGCGGGCCTGCCCAAACCGACGAATTGCTTATGACCGACTTTCCAGCGCTGACCCTCGAAACGCCTGCCGAACATCCGTTCGCTCAATTCGTGCGCATCCTCGGCAAGGGCAAACGCGGCGCCCGCGACCTGACCCGTGAAGAAGCCCGCGAAGCGATGGGCCTGGTGCTCGACGACAAGGTCGAAGACACCCAGCTCGGCGCGTTCCTGATGTTGCTGCGGCACAAAGAAGAAAGCGCCGAGGAGATGGCCGGTTTCACCGAAGCGCTGCGCGAGCGCTTGCAGGCCCCCAAGCTGAACGTCGATCTGGACTGGCCGACCTATGCCGGCAAAAAGCGCCATCTGCCGTGGTACCTGCTGGCAGCCAAGTGTCTGGCACAGAACGGAGTGCGCATCTTTATGCACGGCGGCGGCGCGCACACGGCCGGGCGGCTGTACAGCGAGCAATTGCTCGGCGAATTGAACATCCCGTTGTGCCGGACCTGGCAGCAGGCCGGCACGGCGCTGGACAACGGCGGGCTGGCGTTCATGCCGCTGGTGGACTGGGCGCCACAACTGCAGAAGATGATCGACCTGCGCAACACCCTTGGCCTGCGCTCGCCGATTCATTCCCTGGCGCGGATTCTCAATCCGCTGGGCGCGCGTTGTGGGCTGCAGAGTATTTTCCATCCTGGCTATCAGGCCGTGCATCGCGATGCCAGCGGCTTGCTTGGCGACACGGCGATTGTGGTCAAGGGTGACGGCGGCGAAATCGAGATCAACCCGGATGCCGACAGTCACTTGTACGGCACCACTGGCGGCGAGAGCTGGGACGAGGAATGGCCGCAATTGTCGGCGCAGCGCCACGTCAAACCGGCAACTTTGGACGTTGAACATCTGAAAGCGGTGTGGCGTGGTGAGGTGGTCGACAGTTACCCGCAAATGGCCTTGATTGCGACCATGGCGCTGGCCTTGCGCGGACTCGGCCAAAGCCGTGAGCAAGCCTTCGCCACCGCCGAGCAATACTGGGCCGCGCGGAACAAATCGATTTAACCGATCATTCACGCCCGATCTTTGCGCTTTTTGTTCGAACTCATCGGAATAGACTCGACTCCAACGATTATTGGTTTACGGAGTCTTGATCATGGGTTTACTCGTCGATGGCCACTGGCAGGACAAGTGGTACGAAAGCAGCAAGGACGGCGCGTTCCAGCGCGAACAGGCCAAACGCCGCAACTGGGTCACCGCCAACGGTGAACCCGGCCCCAGCGGTGAAGGCGGTTTTGCCGCTGAAGCCGGGCGCTATCACCTCTACGTTTCCCTCGCCTGTCCATGGGCGCATCGCACGCTAATCCTGCGCAAGCTCAAAGGCCTGGAAAGTCTGATCGACGTCTCGGTGGTCAGTTGGCTGATGCTGGAAAACGGCTGGACCTTCGACACGGCACTCGGCTCAACCGGCGACAAGCTCGATGGCTTCGACTTCATGCACCAGCGCTATACCGCCGACACGGCCGATTACACCGGCCGCGTTACTGTGCCGGTGCTGTGGGACAAGAAGCTCAAACGCATCGTCAGCAACGAATCAGCGGAGATCATCCGCATGTTCAACAGCGCGTTTGATGATCTGACCGGCAATGATCTGGATTTCTACCCAGCACCGTTGCGCGGTGAAATTGATGCGTTGAACGAGCGAATCTATCCGGCCGTGAACAACGGCGTTTATCGCGCAGGCTTTGCGACGTCGCAACAGGCTTATGAAGAAGCGTTCGATGAGGTGTTTGCCGAACTCGATCACCTTGAAGGCGTTTTAAGCGCAAACCGCTATCTGAGCGGCGAATACCTCACTGAAGCTGACGTGCGCCTGTTCACTACGATCATCCGGTTTGATGCGGTGTATCACGGGCACTTCAAGTGCAATCTGCGGCGCATTGCCGATTATCCGAACCTGTCGAACTGGCTGCGGGAGATGTATCAGTTGCCGGGGATTGCCGAGACGGTGGATTTCCAGCACATCAAGAATCACTACTACGGCAGTCACAAGACGATTAACCCGACGGGGGTTGTGCCGAAGGGGCCGGAGCAGGATTTCACCGTGGCGCATGATCGGGCGCGGTTGGCTGGGAAAGGGGTTTGGTTGAAGGGTTAATAGCAAAAAGCAAAAGATCGCAGCCTTCGGCAGCTCCTACAGGGAACGCATTCTCATGTAGGAGCTGCCGAAGGCTGCGATCTTTTGATCTGACTCAGACCTGCGCCTGAGCCCCTTCGAACCACGCCAGTTTCTCGCGCAGTTGCACCACTTCACCAACGATCACCAGTGTCGGCGCATGCACTTCATGCTCCGCCACCAATCGCGGCAGATCGGCCAGCGTGCCGGTAAAGACCCGCTGATTGACCGTGGTGCCCTGCTGAATCAATGCCGCCGGGGTATCGGCTGAACGACCATGCTTGATCAATTGTTCACAAATGACCGGCAAGCCGACCAGACCCATATAGAACACCAGCGTCTGCGCCGGGGCGACGAGGTCGGCCCATGGCAGATCGGTGGAACCGTCCTTCAAATGGCCGGTGACAAAGCGCACCGACTGCGCGTGATCACGATGGGTCAGCGGAATCCCGGCATACGCCGCGCAACCGCTGGCTGCGGTGATACCCGGCACGACCTGGAACGGAATGCCGTGAGCGGCCAGTTCTTCGATCTCTTCGCCGCCACGGCCGAAGATAAACGGATCGCCGCCCTTCAACCGCACCACACGTTTGCCGGCCTTGGCCAGATCGACCAGTTGCTGGTTGATCTGATCCTGCGGCACGGCGTGATCAGCACGACGTTTGCCGACATAAACCCGCTCGGCATCGCGACGGCATAGCTCAAGAATCGCAGGTGCAACCAAACGGTCGTACAGCACCACGTCGGCTTGCTGCATCAGGCGCAAGGCCTTGAAGGTCAGCAGGTCCGGATCGCCCGGGCCCGCGCCGACCAGATACACCTCGCCGGTGGTGACCATGGCTTCGCCATCGATCTTGGCTTGCAGCAGACGTTCGGCCTCGGCGCCCTGCCCGGCCAGTTGCCGATCGGCAATCGGTCCCTGAAATACATCTTCCCAGAAACCACGACGCTGCTGCACATCCGGAAACAGGCTTTTCACCTGATTACGGAAACGCGCGGCGAGCCCGGCCAATTGGCCGTATGTCGACGGAATCCAGGTTTCGATCTTGGCGCGGATCAAACGCGCCAGCACCGGTGCATCGCCGCCGCTGGACACGGCAATGATCAGCGGCGAGCGATCGACGATCGCCGGGAAGATCACGCTGCACAAGGCCGGCGCGTCGACCACGTTGACCGGCACGCAGCGCTTATGAGCATCGGTGGAGACTTGTGCGTTCAGTGTCTCATCGTCGGTAGCGGCAATAATCAGCCCGCAACCGTCCAGATCTGCCTCGACGTAACCACGCAACAGGCATTCACCGCCAGAAGCAGCGACCAGCTCACGCAGTTGCGTTTCGATTTCAGGTGCGACCACCCGCAGCAGCGCACCGGCATCGGCCAGCAGGCGGGATTTGCGCAAGGCAATTTCCCCCCCACCGACGACCAACACACGACTGCCGCGCAGGTTGTGAAACAGCGGCAGATATTTCATTTAGCCGATGACCTCAAGGCCACCCATGTACGGCTTCAGCACGTCCGGCACACGGATCGAACCATCGGCCTGCTGGTAGTTTTCCAGCACAGCCACCAGGGTACGGCCAACAGCCAGACCGGAACCGTTCAAGGTGTGCACCAGCTCAGGCTTGCCGGTTTCCGGGTTACGGAAACGCGCCTGCATGCGACGGGCCTGGAAATCGCCGCAGTTCGAGCACGAGGAGATTTCGCGGTACTTGTCCTGGCTCGGGATCCACACTTCCAGATCGTAAGTCTTGACCGCGCTGAAGCCCATGTCGCCGGTGCACAGTGCCAGGGTGCGATAAGGCAGACCGAGCAATTGCAGCACCTTTTCAGCGTTGGCAGTCAGACCTTCCAGCGCTTCCATCGAAGTCGATGGCTCAACGATCTGGACCATTTCAACTTTGTCGAACTGGTGCTGACGGATCATGCCGCGCGTGTCGCGACCCGACGCACCGGCTTCGCTGCGGAAGCAAGGGGTATGGGCAACGAACTTGATCGGCAGCAGTTTCGAATCGACGATTTCACCGGCCACGATGTTGGTCAGCGATACTTCGGCTGTCGGGATCAGGTACAGATCGGCTTCGCCTTCGCGCGCGATCTTGAACAGGTCTTCTTCGAACTTCGGCAGTTGACCGGTGCCTTGCAGTGCCGGGGCCTGAACCAGATAAGGCGTGTACGCCTCTTCGTAGCCGTGCTCGTTGACGTGCAGGTTGATCATGAACTGCGCCAGTGCGCGGTGCAGACGGGCGATCGGGCCACGCAGCAAGGCGAAACGGGCGCCGGACAGTTTGGCGGCGGTTTCGAAATCCAGCCAGCCGAACTTCTCGCCCAGCGCCACGTGGTCTTTCACTTCGAAATCGAATGCAGTCGGCGTGCCCCAGCGGCGCACTTCAACGTTGTCGTCTTCGTCTTTGCCGACCGGAACGGATTCGTGTGGCAGGTTCGGGATACCGAGCAGGATCGAGTCCAGTTCGGTCTGGATCGCGTCCAGCTCGACTTTACCGGCACTCAGTTCGCCCGCCATGCGCTCGACGTCCGCCATCAACGGCGCGATGTCTTCGCCGCGCTGCTTGGCCTGACCGATGGATTTGGAACGCGCGTTACGCTCAGCCTGCAGTGCTTCGGTGCGGGTCTGGACGGTCTTGCGCTGTTCTTCCAGCGCTTCGATGCGCGCGGTATCCAGGGCAAAGCCACGGGAAGCCAGGCGGTCCGCTACGTCCTGAAGGTTGCTACGTAACAGTTTGGAATCGAGCATGTCGGTTTCTCGTTATCAAAGTTTGGTCAAAGACAGGCCAGCCCACGTCGCGAGCAGCCCGCCGAATACGCTGAGTGCCGCATAGCCCAAGGCCAGCGGCACTTGCCCGCTTTCCAGCAGGCGCACCGTATCCAGTGAAAAGGATGAAAAAGTCGTCAGCCCCCCGAGGAAGCCGACCATCAACCCGGCACGCACCTCGATCGGCACCTCCGGGCGTATCAAAAACAGGCCGTACAACACGCCAATCAGCAGACAGCCCACGATATTAACGGCCAGCGTCGCGGTATAGAAGTGCCGCGGCCAATTGGCGTTGACCCAATTGCCGGTAGCGAAGCGCAACAAGGTGCCGGCAACCCCGCCGGCGGAGACCGCAATGATCAATGGAAGCACTATTTTCTCCGTTGCCGAGGGCTTAAACGGTCAAGTTGAGCGAGGTGGTTGAGCTTCTCGCCGATCTTCAACTCCAGGCCGCGCGGCACCGGTTGGTAAAACGGTATCGGCTCGAGTTCTTCCGGGAAATAGTCTTCGCCGGCGGCGTAGGCGTCTGGTTCGTCATGGGCGTAGCGGTATTCGTCGCCGTAGCCCAATTGTTTCATCAGTTTGGTCGGTGCGTTGCGCAGGTGCAGCGGCACTTCCAGCGAGCCGTTTTCGGCGGCGGCACGCAGCGCGGTTTTGAAGCCCATGTATACCGCGTTGCTTTTTGGCGCACAGGCCAGATAAGTAATGGCTTGAGCCACCGCCAACTCACCTTCGGGGCTGCCGAGGCGTTCCTGCACTTCCCACGCGGCGAGGCACAGGCTCAATGCGCGCGGGTCGGCGTTGCCGATGTCTTCGCTGGCCATGCGCACTACGCGTCGGGCCAGGTACAGCGGATCGCAACCGCCGTCGATCATCCGCGCAAACCAGTACAGCGCGCCATCGGGGTTGGAGCCGCGCACGGATTTGTGCAGCGCCGAGATCTGGTCGTAGAACGCTTCGCCGCCCTTGTCGAAACGCCGGCGCGTGTCGCCGAGCAGGCTTTGCAGCAGATCGATGCCCATCTCGCTGTTGTCATCGGCCAGATCGGAGGCATTCTCCAGCAGATTGAGCAGACGCCGGCCATCGCCATCGGCGGCCGATAGCAGCATCTGAAAACCCTCATCACTGAGGGTCAAGTTACGTTTGCCCAGCCCGCGCTCTTCGGTGAGCGCGCGGTGCACCAGTTTGCGCAGCGCCGCTTCGTCGAGGCTTTTCAGCACGTAGACGCGGGCGCGCGACAACAGAGCGTTGTTGAGCTCGAACGAAGGGTTTTCGGTGGTGGCGCCGATGAAGATCAGCGTGCCGTCTTCAACGTACGGCAGGAATGCGTCCTGCTGGGACTTGTTGAAGCGGTGCACTTCATCGACGAACAGAATCGTGCGCTTGCCGTACTGGCCGGCCTGCTGCTTGGCGATTTCAACGGCCTGACGGATCTCCTTGACCCCGGCGAGCACCGCCGAGACCGTTTCGAAGTGCGCATCGGAGACTTCCGCAAGCAACCGCGCCAAGGTGGTTTTACCCACGCCCGGCGGGCCCCAGAAGATCATCGAATGCAGGGCACCCTGCTCCAGCGCCTCACGCAGAGGTTTGCCGCGAGCGAGCACGTGCTCCTGACCGACGTACTCATCCAGATTGGTCGCACGCAAACGCGCGGCCAGTGGCTGGGCAATCGGTGCACTGCGAAACAGATCCATCACGTAGCGTTGAAACCTCTATTTTGCCGATCATTGACCCTGTAGGAGTGAGCCTGCTCGCGATAGCGGTGGGTCAGACGATGAAGATGTGACTGACAAATCCAATCGCGAGCAGGCTCACT
>NZ_AKJR01000076.1:0-19576 GCF_000282235.1 Pseudomonas sp. GM24
CTCCCTACGGGCGGTCCGACGTTCCGGGAGGGTTAGGGTGAGGGGTTTGGCCCAATGCAGTACAATCCGCCCCCTCCTCAATTTCCCCCAAGGAACCGCCATGTCCGGGCTTGAACTGTTTGCCGCCGCCCTTGGCGTGATCGCCGTGTGGCTGACGGTCAAACAGAATCCGTGGTGCTGGCCGATCGGGCTGGTCATGGTCTTGCTCTACAGCTGGATCTTCTTTGAAGTGAAGCTGTACTCGGACATGTTGCTGCAAGTGATCTACGCCGCGCTGCAAGTCTATGGCTGGTGGCAATGGACACGCGCCGGGACGATGCATGACGGTCGTGAGGTCACGCGCCTTGATCAACGTTCGATCCTGGTCGGCTTAGGCGTTGGCGCGATCGGCAGCCTGTTGCTCGGCGCGGCCATGGCCCATTGGACCGACGCCGCGCAACCGTGGCTGGATGCAGCACTCACCGGTTTCAGCCTGGTGGCACAACTGTGGATGGCGCAGAAACGCCTGCAATGCTGGGCGCTGTGGTTCGTGCTCGATGTGATTTTTGTCGGCCTGTTCATCTATAAGGGGCTGTACCTGACCGCTGCGCTGTACGGGCTGTTCACCTTGCTGGCGATTCAAGGCTTTCGCGAATGGCGCGCCGACCCGGCGTTGCGCACATGAAGGTCGTGGTCCTGACCGGGCCCGAATCCACCGGCAAGAGCTGGCTGGCGGCGGGCCTGCAACAACGCTTTGGCGGCGTGCGGGTGGATGAGTACGTGCGCCGCTTTATCGAGCTCAATCCCCGTGATACCTGTCTGGCTGACATCCCGGAAATCGCTCAGGGCCAAATGCAATGGGAGGACCAGGCGCGAGCGCAGCAGCCTTCGTTGCTGATTCTCGACACTCACTTGTTGAGCAATATCCTTTGGAGCCAGACGCTGTTCGGTGACTGCCCGGACTGGCTGGAATCCGAGTTGCTGACACGGCATTACGATCTGCACCTTCTTTTGTCCCCGGAACAGGTCGACTGGACTGATGACGGTCAGCGCTGCCAACCGGATCTGCACGAGCGAATGGCGTTTTACCGTTCCACGCGAAACTGGCTGGAAATCCATCACCAGCGTTTTCAGATCATTCAGGGCAATTGGGCCGAACGCCACACTCAGGCATTTGCCGCCGTCGAGCAATTGCTGAGGCAGTGACCCGGTCAACGGGTCAACTTCCCCACGACTCCCCCCTGTTTTGGGGACAAAGTGTCCGTTCCTGAAACACTCCGTGAGTTGCAAAGTGCCCGTTTCAGCACTGTTCACTGCTTTGTCATCCGAGTTGTTACGCGGCTGATACACACCGCGGCAAACCCTTGTTCCAGAGCTTTGTTCAGCCAATGGACAGGTCGGCGCACCAGTGCGTGTATCAAGCCTGAAACAGCCTGTGTATCAGACGTGCGCATTTATTTTCCAACCCTTTGAAATTACAACGCTTTTAAAAAGCGGCACAGCTTTCGCTCTCTCCTTCACAACGCTGACTAGGGCCAGCCCACTGAAGAAGGAATTGCAGCCGTGGGGAATATCCAAAAAGGTTTGACCTGCCTTCTGCTGATCGGATCAGCAGCCAGTACGTTGATCAGCTTCAACGTGCAGGCAGAAGGTAACGGCGTGATTGTTCTCGATCGCGATGTTCAGCCTATCCCGATCGGTCGCAACGGTGGCAAAGACCCCTACCCGACCACCGTCAATGCCAACCCGTCCGCACGCATCAATTCCACTATGAACAGCACCGAATTGAGCGATGGCGACTTCGCCGGCGTCGCCAGCGGCAGCGCGTTCCGCACCACCAACAATGTCCAGGCCGGCGCCAACATGCCAGGCCTCAATACCCTCACCAATCCCAACGGCATGCCCGGCATGAGTGCTGGCCACGGTGGCGGTTCCGGTGGCGCGATTTCCGGCACGATCAACCGCGCCATGAGTTCCGGCCTCGCGCCATTGACCCGCATGGCCGGAGGCCAATGAAATGAATCGTTCACTCCTTCTGCTCGCCTTGCTCGGTTGCACCACTGTCATGGCTGCCGATCCCGCTTCAGTGAACAACGCCAACATTCAGGATTCCGGGGTTCAGTACCGCGGCAACTTCAACGTCAACCAGGCGGCTGGCGATCAAATGCAACAGGCCAACGTCAAGGCTGTGGCGATCGGCACCGGATCCCATGCCAGCACCAGCGTCATGCAGAAAATCGATACGCCTGCCTCTCGCTCGATGGACGCCAGCGCAACCATCGGCGGCACCTCTTTCAGCAATGGCAACGGCATCCTTGGTGTGAACCAGGGTGCCGGGGCCAACAACCAGATGGCCAACGTCACGCGCGTCAGCATCAGTGCTGCCCCGCAGAGCGTTGACGACAGCGCCCTTTCACAACAGAACGTGGCGCTTTTACCGAGCTCAGGAGCAACTGGCACCTCATCCGGCAGTCGCCAGGTCACGACAAGTGATCAGGCCTTCACCGGCAGCCGCGGGGTAATCCAGGTGAACCAGAGTGCCGGGGTGGGGAACCGAATGGCTAACACCCTGAGCATCCGGGTCGCTGACTGACCCAAACAACAAAAAGCAGTGCAATTAGAAAGTACCAACACTTAACCAACTAATAAGCACGATGGAGAAACACCATGAAACCTACAATGGCTCTCAAACCACTGGTTTTCGCACTTGCAGCAGTGATGGCAATCGCAGCACAGGCAGGCGGTCGTGATGACAACAACGGTCATGGTAACGGGCATGGCAATGGACACGGCAACGGTCACGGCCAGCCACAAGGTCCAAATCTTGAACAACTGCTGCAGATCACCGCAGGCGCCGGCGCCGCTGTACTCGACGCGCAAAACAGCGACGGCAACGTGGTGAAAAACCAGGGCACTCTGAACAACGCCAATGCCAGCGACTCGCTCAATGGCTCTAACGGCAACATGGGCGCCAACGTTGCAGCCGGCGACGGCAACCAGCAGGACAACGCCGCCGCGCTGGCTACTGCCGATGAAAGCTTCATCTTCGGCAACGCTGTTGCTGCCTCGAGTGCAACTCAAGTCAACAACAACAACTATGTGAAAAACTCGTCCACCTTCAATAACGCTACGCTCAACAATGCAGGCAACAATGGTTCCGGCAACATCGGCATCAACGTGTCTGCAGGCAACTTCAACCAACAGAAAAACAACCTCGCAATCGCCGTATCCGGTGGCCGTGTAGCCACTGCCGCTGCTGCCGCCAACCAGTCTTCCACTGGCCTGGTTGTCGACAACAAAGGCGTGCAGACCTACAAAACCGATACCCTCACTGGCACCTACGCGGCCGCTGGCGTGTTTAAAGCCAAAGGCACTGCAACCATCGAAGATGATGACCACGGCGGTTATGGCAATCGTGGCGGCGGCCACGGTGGCAACGATGACCAGAAAGCCAAGTTCGAAGCCGTCGGTACTTTTGGCCTGGCTGGCGTAACCACCCAACAGGTGATGACCAAAGATGGCTGGAAAGCCCCTGTGGTCAACAATGCCAACATGACCAACTCGATGAACAACTTCTCCGGCAACGGCGGAGCCAACGTCTCGGCGGGTGTGGGCAACCAACAAAGCAACTCGCTGTCCATCGCTGCTGGCTGCAGAGCCTGCCTGTAATCGCGATCGAAACGAAAGCCCCGGCAACGGGGCTTTTCCTCAGTCCGCAAAGGCGTATCGATCATGCGTAAGACTGCCCTCCTCACTCTGCTTTTCGTCTGTGGCCTGACTCAGGCCGGTCAGATGCCCGTGGCTGCCCTGCCGGGTGGCACGCTCGTCTACAAAAACGTGCAGAGCATCCGCGAGCGCAAGTTTGCCGACATCGTCGAACAAAAAACCGATTTCAGCTGCGGCGCTGCTGCACTGGCCACGGTATTACGCCAGGCCTATTGGCTCGACGTCGATGAGGAGCACATCATCAAAGGCATGCTGGTCAACGCTGACCAGGACCTTGTTCGTACGCAAGGGTTCTCCATGCTGGACATGAAGCGCTACATAGAAAGCATCGGCATGCGCGCCAGGGGTTACAAGATTCCACCGGAAAAGCTCGAAGCGGTAACGATCCCGGTGGTGGTACTGATGGAAATTCGCGGCTACAAGCATTTCGTTGTGTTGCAGCGTTCGGACAAGGATTGGGTTTACATCGGAGACCCGGTTCTCGGCCATAAGCGTTACAAACATGACGACTTTGTCAAAGGTTGGAACGGCATTGTCTTTGCCATCGTCGGTCCCGGATATGACAAGGTCAACGCCTTGCGCAGCCCTCCGGTGCCCTTGACAGCCAAGAACAAGCTCGACGGTTTCAACCCTGTCAAAGATGCTGAATTGATGGATTTCGGGTTCATTCAGAGCGACTTCTTTTAATCGCCGATTATAGAAAATGGGACTGGATGTCCCGGGAGCAGCAGATGAAAACCTCATACTGGCTGGCCGCCGCCTGCCTGGCAGCGAGCGCATCGGGCTACGCCAATGCAGGATTCAAACCCATAGAAATCAAGGACCAGGAGCTCGCCGAGCTGCGTGGTCGGTATGTGATGCCGGGGCGGATTATCAGCTTCGGCATTGTCATGAGCAGTACCTGGCGCAACGCCAGTGGCGATCTGATCGGGGCGTCTGCATCCATGCAGGTGCAACAAACCACCATCAAACCGGAATTTTACGTGTCGACCATCAAGGAGATGGGCAACGGCAATACGCCGGAACTGGGCACGGGATCGATTATCGGTGGTGCCGGCCTTAACTCATCGTCGGGCGTGACGCAGAGCGTACGCGCGGCGGGTGACGGCAACACGGCGAACAACAACGTCGCCATTAACGTCAAGGAAGCCAATCAGGCGCCAGCACTCGCCCCCGTACAGGGCCAGGCCCTGATGGCCGGCCAGACTATTTCCGGCAGTAATGCCGCCGGCAATGTCGCAGTGTCGGCAACCGGTACGGGTGGCGTGCAAATGGCGATACAAGCCAGCGGCAATCAAGGCACGGCGCTGCAACAGGTCGCTTCGAGCGGTCTCTTGCAAAACACCCGTCTGCTCGGGAGTGCCAATGTGGTCAACAACCTGACTCAACTTAACGTCGTACTCAATAATAACGGCAGAAGTGCCGGCGCACTGGATTGCAACCTGACTCAACTCGGGGCCCTACGCAGTATTGGATATTGAACTACGCTGAGTCTCGATCATTGGGCTTAAAGGGACGGCTTATTCATGTATCGATCAGTATCACTGCGTGCCGCAGTGTGTTTGAGCACTCTTCTCCCTGCGGCGATGCTTCAAGCAGCACCGGACGCAGATGTAGAGGCCCTGAAACAGGAACTTCTGGAGCTGAAACAACGATACGAAGTACAACAAAAAGCCCTTGCGGTACTTGAACAACGAGTCCGCCAGGTTGAAGAGCAACCCGCCGCCCCACCGCCAAAACGGCTGGCCAAATCGCCATCGGACATGAAAGGCAATCGCGTCGCCACCGGCACCGGTGCGGCAGCAGCATCAGGAGGCGCCGCCGGGGGCAGTGGCGCTTCTTACGGGCAGTCGCTGGCGGACGATTCGCAACCGGCGCAGAGCGTTTCCAACCTGTACGACGAGGCCAGCGGCTTCTTCGGCGGCGGCAAGTTCAGCGTCGAAACCGGCATCACCTACTCGCGCTATGACACCCGTCAGCTGATTCTCAATGGCTTCCTCGCACTCGATTCGATCTTTCTCGGCAACATCAACCTCGACCGGATCAAGGCTGACACATGGACCCTCGACCTGACGGGCCGCTACAACTTCGATAACCGCTGGCAGTTCGACTTGAACGTGCCCGTGGTGTATCGCGAATCGACTTATCAGTCGGGCGGCGGCAATGAGGGCGCGGCGGGTGTCACCACAGAAGAAACCGTCACCAAGGATCCAACCATTGGCGACGTCAACTTCGGCATCGCTTACAAATTCCTCGACGAGTCGGTCAATACACCGGACGCGGTCGTCACCTTGCGGGTCAAGGCGCCAACCGGCAAGGATCCGTTCGGGATCAAACTGCGCCAGACCAATGCCAACTCCAATCTGTTTGTACCTGACACCCTGCCCACCGGCAACGGCGCCTGGTCGATCACGCCGGGCATCTCGCTGGTCAAGACGTTCGACCCGGCGGTGCTGTTCGGCAGCTTGTCCTACACCCACAACCTGGAGGAGTCGTTTGACGACATCAGTTCGACGGTCAACCAGAAAAACCCGGGCAAGGTAAAGATCGGCGACAGCTTCCAGATCGGCGCCGGTATAGCGTTTGCGCTGAACGAGAAGATGAGTATGTCGTTCTCGGTGTCTGATCTGGTGCAACGCAAGAGCAAGCTGAAACAGGATGGCGGGGATTGGGAATCGGTGGTGTCCAGCGACGCCAACGCCGGCTACTTCAACGTCGGCATGACCATTGCGGCCACCGACAACCTGACCATCGTACCCAACTTGTCCATCGGCATGACGGATGATGCCCCGGACTTTTCCTTCAGCCTGAAATTCCCGTACTACTTCTAAGCAAAAGTAAAAGATCGCAGCCTTCGCCAGCTCCTACAGGGATTATGCGAAGGAAGGCTGCGATCTTTTGATCTTCAGGTATCTAACGAATCTGGTGTTTATGCAGCAGGCGATAGAACGTCGGCCGTGATACGCCGAGGACTTTTGCGGCAACGCTGAGGTTATCGCTGTGCCGATTCAACACATCGCACAGCGCCTGGCGCTCGGCGCGAGTCTTGTAGTCTTCCAGCGTGCCCATGGGCGTAGCGATCGAATGCTGGCTGATCAACCCCAGATCACGGGCCTCGATCTGCCGGCCTTCGGCCAATACCAGCCCACGCCGCACACGGTTGGCCAATTCACGGACATTGCCCGGCCAGTCATGCTTGCCCATGGCAATCAGCGCGTCTTCGCTGAAACTGCGTGGGCGTCGGCCGGTTTCATGGCTGTAGAAGTGCGAAAAATGGTTGGCCAGCATCGACAGATCACCGTGACGTTCACGCAGCGGCGCGGTGACCACTTGCAACACGTTGAGCCGGTAATACAGATCTTCACGAAATCGCTTTTTCTCGATGGCCGCCTCTAGGTCGACGTGGGTCGCTGCCAGAACGCGCACATCCACTGGGATCGGCTGACTGCCTCCGACACGTTCGATGTGCCGTTCCTGCAGGAAGCGCAACAGATTGGCTTGCAGTTCCAGCGGCAGATCACCGATCTCATCCAAAAACAATGTGCCGCCATTGGCCGCCTCAATGCGCCCGATCTTGCGCTGATGGGCGCCGGTAAACGCACCTTTCTCGTGGCCGAACAGCTCGGACTGAATCAGGTGCTCGGGAATTGCCCCGCAATTGATTGCCACAAACGGTTTGTTGTGACGCTGGGATTGCCGATGCAGCGTGCGTGCAACCAGTTCTTTACCCGTGCCGCTTTCACCGCGGATCAATACCGGCGATTCGGTCGGCGCCAGTTTGCTGAGCAATTTGCGCAGTTCGCGGATCGGTTTGCTGTCGCCAAGCAATTCGTGCTCGGGCTGATCCACATGAATCGTGCCCTGCCCGCGCAAACGCGCCATGCCGAATGCCCGGCCGAGGGTAACCTGCACCCGCGACACGTCGAACGGCAAGGTGTGAAAATCGAAAAACCATTCACAGACGAAGTCACCGACGTTTTGTAAACGCAGGACTTCCTGATTGAGCACGGCGATCCATTCGGTGCCGCTGCGACTGATCAGTTCCTTGACGGCTTCAGGTCGTTCGAGGTGAAACGGCTGCAATCGCAACAAGCCGACATCACAACTTCGATCGGCGGCATTTTCCAGAGTGCAGCTATCAACATCCCAACCTACGGCGCGTAATCCGGGCAATAAGCGGTGGCAATCGTCGCAGGGATCGACCACCAATAAACGTCGTAACGCTGGCGCTTCGCTCATGACTGTTCCTTGGCGCCAAATTATTAGAAATGATTGTAAAAACAGTCATTTGGCAGACCCGACTGTAACATTAGCAAGATTTTGACAGGGCCTTGTATCGATTGCTTATAGGTGTACAAGCAAACACGTTATAAGAACAGAAGTTGTTAGTCAGCTATCTACTAATTTCTGCCTTAACCTTTCAGTGAGCTTTCAAAAACCTGTCTGTAAAGCAACGCCATGAAAGAAAGTTGAAATTTCTTTGTTTCATGTGTGACCCGCCTGCGGGTTCGGTGCATCAGTACAAGTACCAGCCGAACGGTAAGCCCAACCGACGGCACATCACTTGATTGGGCACGACAGAGAGAAAAATCCATGACCGCCCCGCTCCGTATCAACGAAGCTCTTCTGATTGCCAACCACGCGTTCAAACCTTTCCAGTGCGTGGCCTGGGCGCCACAAGACGGCAATGGCGAACTGAGCCTGACCGTGATTGACCGGACCAATAACAGTATCGGTCGCAAACAGATCCCAAGCAGCGCCTACTCTGATCCGGCGCAACTCGAGCAACTGCTGCAGCAGGCGCGCGCTGAACTCAGCAAAGAAGGTCACTTGCTGCAATCCTGGTCGATGCCACACTAACAACCGGGTAATGCGGATGACGTTCAGGTCATCCGCCCTCTTCCCTTAGTTGCAGTCTTTTTAACCCTCCGTACTTTTGTACAACTATTTGCAACGTGTTCAGGCTTAACTGCTTGGGCGGCTTGCTATTGGTTCAAAAAGACACTGTTCTGGCACAGTGCGACCCTCCACCTGTTAGTTCTTACAGTTGTACTTCTCCCGGTTCAGGGATTGAATGTTCCGCTCATGCAGTTACCCATCCGGTTTCCGGTCCAGGTCAACTCGCAAGGAGATGCGTGCATGTCCACTCTGAACACTTTTGCGCTGCCGGCGGTATCGACGTCTTTATTGAGCCGAGCCGGTCAACTCGACAGAACATTTGCCGCCACCGGCGTCGCTCAAGTGTATTTCACTGGCAGCGTCTCCAGCCTGACCGAGGACATTGCCCTCGATGCGCAGGGGCGCGTTCTGGTCGCAGCAAAGGTCGGCGTCGCTACCGGCAGCCGATTCGGCCTGGCGCGGATGCTGGCCGATGGCTCGGCCGATCTGACCTTCGGTGATAACGGCAGCGTGATCGACACCTTTGCCCCGGGTTTTGAAGCCACGGCCGGCAAAGTTCAGACGCTACCCGACGGGCGCATCCTGCTGGCCGGGCTGCATTATGAAAACGCTTATCGCACCCTGCCCGCCCTCGCCATGTTCGATGCCCAGGGCAAACCGGATGTGCGCTTCGGTGACAACGGTCGCCAGGTGGTGCGCCTGCCGGGCGATTTGTCCATGGGCAGCCGTGACAGCTGGTTGCCGCCAGGTGTGCCGGGGGCCGAAGCCAGCGATTTCGTCGTTCAGGACGATGGCCATATCCTGCTCATCGCCAATCACCACTTCGAACTCGCCGACCATGCCGGCATGCTGATTCGCCTCAAACCCGACGGCCGCCTGGATGAAACCTTTAATGGCCGTGGCTTCGTGATGGTTCGCCACTTGCTGCTCAATACCTGGCTCAGCAGCCTGCTACTGCAAAGGGACGGGCGGATTGTGGTGGCAGGTTCCATCGATTTTCCGCAGGAAGGTCTGTTGGCGCGCTACCTGCCCGACGGCCGCCTCGACGAGCGTTTCGCCGTGGACGGCTTCATGGCCTTCAAGGCGCACGGTAAAAGTGCTCAGGTCAGTCAGGTGATCGAAACCTCAGAGGCACTGCACTGTTTCGGCAGCAGTCGCGACCCGATTCGCTGCCTGGCATTCAGCCCGCACACAAACGGTCGCCCTAACCTGCACAACCATGGCGGCCAGCCACAATTATTGGAGATCGGCCCCAGCGGCTGCCAATGGAGCGCCGCCCAACGCATGGCGGACGGCCGCATCATCGCGGTCGGCGCAACCATTGGTGGAATCGAAGCGGACTTTATCGTCGCCCGTTACTCGAGTGATGGCGGCCTGGATCACAGTTTTGGCGACGGCAAAGGCTGGCTGCGCACGCGCTTGGGGCGCAGCCTGGACACAGCCAATTCGCTGGCTGTGCAAGCGGATGACGCGATCCTTGTCGGCGGTTATTCGCTGGATGGCAACTATCGGGCGATGGTGGCGCGGTATCTAAATTCATAGGCGAGCCGTATTAACCGTTCGTCGGGAATGGCCTTGTACCTGTAATTTCTGACAGTAGACGTCAACCTTGATCGGGCATCAGATAGCAGGGCGCGCAGAACATTGCGTGCTCTACCCGAAAAAGGAATTTTGATATGAACGATCTAGTGACACCGTCCAAACATCGCACATCGGTTGAACTGTCCTCAGTAAGCGCCGAGCTTGAAGCGCCGAGGATTCTCTCAATCACCAATGGTGACGATATCTCCATCCCACCTGGCGGCACTACCACGAACGGCAATCTGTCTTTTGTCGGTTCGGCGGAGCCGAATCAGTTAGCAGTGATGCTGGACAATGGGATTCCCGCACACCACCTCGTGACTGTTGACGAACGTGGTCATTTCAGCGCCCTGCTGCTTGATCAGGCACGGGGTATTCACGCATACAGCGTGACAACCTCCGATGGTCAAGTGTCAGCGACGTGGACTGTTGAAGTGGATGTCAGCGAAAAGGTCTCAATCGACTCGGTTTACGATGCTGCCGGTACGCCCGTCGGAAACGGTGAGACTACATTTCAAAATGAACTGAATTTTATTGGCAAGGCCGCGCCTTGCAAAGTAGTGGAGTTGGTGAATAACGGCACAGTGCTAAGCCTCCTGAATGTCGGAACAGACGGGCATTGGAGCGCCAACATCAAGGATCTCAAGACAGGCACCCAAAACTTCATCGCTCGGGAAACCAATGGGCAGCATTCCTCGTCATGGCGGGTCCTGATAAAGCAACCTGCACCGATCAGCATCCAATTTGTCTTGGGCAATGAAAGTTTCCAATTGATCGGCAATCAAGAAACCACAACCGATCGATCAGTGACATTGGTGGGTACGGCAAACCCCGGTGAAACAGGCTGGATTGTCGACTATCACCGTGACTTGGTGCCCTTCGCTGCAAATGAACAAGGTGTTTACTCCGCAAAAATCGAAGACCTGAAAGAAAACTTGGTTCACACCTTCAGACTCCGATCCGACCTAGGGCGGCTCTCGGCGCCGTGGGCAATCAAGGTGATTTCGTCGAAATTGCGATAAACGCTTTCCTGCGACAGACAAGGGCCCGTCGAGTCGTGACTCGGTGGGCCTTTGTCATTCCAGGGTGAAACATGCCAGGCTTGCAAAAAAGACATCGGTCAAATCCGGTAACACCTTGAACTTGCCCGCCACATCCGGCAACTTGCGCGCTTCTAAAAGACAAGGAGCAACCGATGTCCGGTTCTATGGCCCAGGCGTTCGCGCAAAACTTTCTCGGACACTCGCCACGCTGGTACAAGGCGACCATCGTCGGTTTTCTTATCCTTAATGCGCTGGTGCTGTTCACGGTTGGCCCGGTAGCGGCCGGCTGGTTGCTGGTGATTGAATTCATCTTCACCCTGGCGATGGCGCTCAAGTGCTATCCGCTGATGCCCGGTGGCTTGCTGTTGATCGAAGCGTTGCTGCTGAAGATGACCACGCCGCAGGCGCTTTACGATGAGCTGGTGCACAACTTCCCGGTGATCCTGCTGCTGATGTTTATGGTGGCCGGCATCTATTTCATGAAGGATCTATTGCTGTTTCTGTTCTCGCGGCTGCTGTTGGGCGTGCGGTCAAAAGCGGCACTGGCCTTGATGTTCTGCTTTCTTTCGGCGTTTCTCTCGGCGTTTCTCGATGCTCTGACGGTGACTGCGGTAATCATCAGTGCAGCGGTCGGTTTCTATTCCGTCTATCACCGCGTCGCCTCCGGCAATGATCCGCGCCAGGACAGTGAGTTCGCTGACGACCAGAACCTGCCAAAACTGCATCACGACGATCTGGAACAATTCCGCGCCTTCTTGCGCAGCCTGCTGATGCACGGTGCGGTCGGTACGGCATTGGGCGGCGTCTGCACGCTGGTGGGCGAACCGCAGAACCTGCTGATCGGCCACGAAATGGGTTGGCACTTCGGTGAGTTCTTCCAGAAGGTCGCACCGGTTTCGCTGCCAGTGCTGGCGGCGGGTCTGGTCACCTGCGTGCTGCTGGAGAAACTGCGCTGGTTCGGTTACGGCACACTGCTGCCAGACAACGTTCGCACGGTGCTGGCCAACTACGCCGCCGAAGACAATGCCGAACGCACAGCTCGCCAACGCGCCGCGCTGCTGGTGCAAGGTGCAGCCGCACTGATCCTGATCGGTTGTCTGGCGTTTCACATCGCGGAGGTCGGCCTGATCGGCTTGATGGTGATTGTGTTGATCACCGCGTTTACCGGTATCACCGACGAGCATCGTCTGGGCAGCGCATTCAAGGACGCCATGCCATTCACGGCGTTGCTGGTGGTGTTTTTTGCGGTGGTCGCAGTCATTCACGATCAACAGTTGTTTGCGCCGCTGATTCAGTGGGTGCTGGCGCTGCCGGTCGAACAACAACCGGGCATGTTGTTTATCGCCAACGGCCTGTTGTCGGCGATCAGTGACAACGTATTTGTCGCGACGATCTACATCACCGAAGTGAAACAGGCGTTCCTCGCCGGGCACATGAGCCGCGAGCATTTCGAGACATTGGCGATCGCGATCAATACCGGTACCAATCTGCCGAGCGTGGCGACGCCAAATGGTCAGGCTGCATTCCTGTTTCTGCTGACCTCGGCGATTGCGCCGCTGGTGCGTTTGTCGTACGGGCGGATGGTGTGGATGGCGTTGCCGTACACGTTCGTCATGGGCCTGTTGGGCTGGTACGCGGTGAGCTACTGGCTCTGATCAACACCGCGTAAAAACTGTAGGAGTGAGCCTGCTCGCGATAGCGGTGTGCCAGCCCAGGAAATGGTGACTGATGCATTGCTATCGCGAGCAGGCTCACTCCTACATTTGGTTTTGCGTGCTTTCAGTGAGGGAGGATGTATTTCTCGATGGCCTGGGCGACGCCGTCTTCGGTGTTCGGCGCGGTGACCACGTCAGCCTGACGCTTTACCGCCTCCTCCGCCTGCCCCATGGCAATCGACAATCCCGCGCAATGAAACATCGCCGGGTCGTTGCCGCCATCACCGATGGCCGCTGTCTGTTCCAGTGGAATCCCGAGATGCGCGGCCAGGGTCGCCAGTGCGGTGCCTTTGTTGGCCTCCAGCGCCGTGACATCGAGATACACCGGTTGCGAGCGTGACACTTGTGCCACGCCATTGACTTTGGGCAACAGGCGCGCCTCCAGTTCAATCAACAGTTCAGTGTTGTTACTGGTCGCGACAATCTTGTCGATACGCTCCAGATAGGGCTCGAAACTCTCCACCACCACCGGCGGATAACCGAGGCCATGCTGTTCGCGCGGCACCATCGGCCCATGCGGATCCTTGAGCAGCCAGTCACCACCGCTGAACACCCAGATTTCGACATCAGGCTGATCGGCGAACGTGGCCAGGGCAATCAGCGCAGTTGTGGCCGACAGGTAATGCGCAACCAGCAAACTGCCATCCGGATTGACGATGGTTCCACCGTTAAACGCCGCCGTCGGCAAATCAACGCCCAAGGCTTCGATCTGCTGCAACATGGCCTTCGGTGGTCTACCCGTCGCGAGACTGAACAGCACGCCGGCCTCACGCAGCGAACGCACCGCGTCAATGGTGCGCTGACTCAAACTGTGATCGGGCAGCAACAGTGTGCCGTCCATGTCGCTGAGCAGAAAACGGACAGGTTGTTTCGGCAATTCACTCATCCCAGGCCATGCCAGACGCGACCATCGCGAGTCAGCAGATCTTCGGCAGCCTGCGGGCCGTCTTCACCGGCGGCGTAGGTCTGCACACTTGCATCCTGCTGCCAGGCATCAAGGAACGGTTGCACCGCACGCCAGCCATTCTCGATGTTGTCAGCACGCTGGAACAGCGTCTGATCGCCGGTCAGGCAGTCGTAGATCAGCGTTTCGTAACCGGTCGACGGCTGCATCTCGAAAAAGTCCTTGTAGGCAAAACCCAGTTCGATGTTGGCCATGTTCAACGCCGGCCCCGGCCGTTTAGCCAGCAGGTCGAACCACATGCCTTCGTTCGGCTGGATCTGAATACGCAGGTAGGTCGGCTGTAATTCGTCGACTTCGGTGTCACGGAATTGCGCGTACGGCGCCGGTTTGAAGCAGATGACGATCTCGGTGTCGCGCACGCTCATGCGTTTGCCGGTGCGCAGGTAGAACGGCACGCCGACCCAGCGCCAATTGTCGATCATCACCTTGAGTGCAACGTAGGTTTCAGTGTTGCTGTCAGGCGAAACGTTGGCCTCCTGGCGATAGCCGTTCAGCGCTTTGCCGTCGACTTCGCCAGCGCTGTACTGGCCGCGAACCGAGTTGGCCCGTGCCTCTTCAGTTGTCCAGGGACGAATCGCGCCAACCACTTTGGCCTTCTCACCGCGAACCGCGTCGGCGCCGAATGCCGCCGGCGGCTCCATCGCCACCATGGCGAGCAACTGGAACAGGTGATTGGGCACCATGTCACGCAGGGCGCCGGTGTGCTCGTAAAAGCTGCCACGGGTTTCGACACCGACGGTTTCAGCGGCAGTGATCTGCACGTGGTCGATGTAGTGATTGTTCCAGAACGCTTCGAAGAGGCTGTTGGAGAACCGGCTGACCAGAATGTTCTGCACGGTTTCCTTGCCCAGATAATGGTCGATCCGATAGATCTGCTTCTCGGACATCACCTTGAGCAAACAGGCGTTCAACGCTTCGGCAGTTTGCAGATCGGAACCGAAGGGCTTCTCGATTACCACTCTTCTGAACGCTTCGGGGGTTTCTTCGAGCAGTTTCGCGGCGCCCAGTCGGCGCACTACTTCACTGAAGAAACGCGGCGCGGTGGCCAGGTAGAACACCGCATTGCCGGTGCCACTGTCGGCGATTTTCGCCGCCAGCGCGGAATAAGTGCTGTCGTCCAGGAAGTCGCCCTGGACGTAGCTGATACCTTTGGCGAGCTTGGCCCACAAGGCCGGATCCAGCATCTGATCGCCCTTGCCGACTTTTGCCGCCACTTCGGTACGGATGAAGTCTTCGAGCTTCTGCGCGAAGGCCTCATCGGTAATGGCGTTGTGGTCAACGCCAACGATCCGCAGATTTTCGTCAAGCAGGCCGTCGCGACTGAGGTTGTACAGCGCCGGCATCAGCAAGCGCTTGACCAGGTCGCCGTGGGCACCGAACAGAAACAGCGTGGTCGGTGGTGCGGGTTCTGCCTTGGATTTTCTGCGGATCGTATGGGTCATTTCTTCGGTGTCTCCACGTGGCCGCCGAAGCCGAAGCGCTGGGCCGAAAGAATCTTGTCGCCAAAGGTGCCCTGGCCGCGCGAGCGGTAGCGCGAGAACAGCGAGTTCGACAGCACCGGTACCGGCACCGCTTGTTCCATGGCCGCTTCGATGGTCCATTGACCTTCGCCGCTGTCGGCAACAGAGCCGGAGAAGCCGTCGAGTTTCGGATCGCTGGCCAGTGCATCAGCGGTCAGGTCGAGCAACCACGAGGACACCACGCTGCCACGACGCCAGACCTCGGCGATGTCAGCCACGTTCAGATCAAAACGCTGATCTTCCGGCAGGCGCTCGCTGGATTTGGTCTTGAGGATGTCGAAGCCCTCGGCGAACGCGGCCATCATGCCGTACTCGATACCGTTGTGAATCATCTTCACAAAGTGCCCGGCACCGGCGGGACCGGCGTGAATGTAGCCATGTTCGGCGCGGTGGTCGTCGGACTTGCGATCCTTGGTGCGCGGGATGTCACCCATGCCCGGCGCCAGTGCGGCGAACAACGGGTCGAGGCGCTGCACGGTTTCAGCGTCGCCGCCGATCATCATGCAATAGCCGCGCTCCAGACCCCAGACGCCGCCGGAAGTACCGACGTCGATGTAGTGCAGGCCCTTCTCGGCCAGGGTCTTGGCCCGGCGAATGTCATCCTTATAGTTGGTGTTGCCACCGTCGATGATGGTATCGCCGGCTTCGAGCAAAGTGCTCAGGGTGTTGATGGTGTCTTCGGTTGGCGCGCCGGCCGGCAGCATGACCCAGACCGCACGCGGTTTGGCCAGGCCGGCAACCAGTGCCGGCAAGTCGGCGACGCCGGTGGAGCCCTCGGCGACCAGGTTATCGATGAAAGCGGTATTGCGGTCGTAAACAACGGTGGTGTGACCGTTGAGCATCAGACGTCGCGCAATATTGCCGCCCATGCGGCCCAGTCCAATAATCCCGAGTTGCATGTGCTGATGCTCCTTACTACAAATAAATGTGTGTCATTGGTTATAGCCCAACGCGACTGATGGAGGTTAGTCCAGAGCGTTGCGATGAAGTTTCCGGGCATTGTGCCCGAATCAGACTGATAACGCCCCGAAACGTGGCGAAGACACACCGACCATGAAAAATAAAAAAGTTCCATTCACGGGCAAAAGAAATCAAAATCGGCGCCGATAGTAGATCAGTACCCCAAATGGGGACGACCTACAGTTGATGCACGCCATTTGCGAGGTGAGCAATGGGCACAGTACACACAGCAATGCCGCCACAAACCCTGTACGTGACAATCCGTCGCGATGAATTGCGTCAGTTGAAAGACGAACGCGACCAGTTGAAGCAGGAGCTGGCGCAGCTGCGCCTGTTGACCCAAGGTGTGCAACCGCAACCTTTGCCGGTCGTTCAGCGTCATCCCCACGCTTGATCCCCCGCCTGATTCGGGAACGGCCGCCGCTGTTCCCGACATGATGCATCGCTGCCCGCTTCTCTATAAATCAAAGGCAGCAACTCACAAACTTTTCACATTCTCTTCGTAATACTCCGCCCCATTCTGGCCGTACCTGCGCGTACGGCTTCCGTTCGTCGGCTTCATGGATGTTCCGGCGGTGGTTGTAACGAGTGAGCTGGAGCGCCGAATGGCATTGTTCAAACGCAGCAAAACGACTGCGACAGGTTTCGACTGGGCCGGTTTTCTCTGGCTGTTTGTATTCTTCTGGTACTTCTCGGGTATCACCCAACTGCTGATTCAGCTGACTGGCACCTCGGGCTTTACCGGGTTCCGTCAGGCGTTCGTCATGAGCGCGATCTGGCTGGCGCCGATGTTGCTGTTCCCCAAACGCACCAAACTGCTCGCCGCGATCATTGGCGTGGTGCTGTGGGCCTGCTCGATGGCCAGCCTGGGCTACTTCTTCATCTATGAGCAGGAATTCTCCCAGAGCGTCATCTTCATCATGTTCGAGTCGAACATCTCTGAAGCTGGCGAGTACATGACCCAGTACTTTGCCTGGTGGATGGTGCCGGCGTTCCTCGCCCATACCGCGTTCGCCTATTTCCTGTGGACACGCCTGCGCCCGGTGTACATGCCCCGAGGTCGTGCGCTGGTGGCGGCAACCGCGATCGTGATCGCTGTAGTCGGTTACCCGCTGGTCAAACAGACCCTGCGCATGGGCACCTTCGCCCAAGGCTTCGAAAAATTCGAAACCCGCATCGAGCCTGCAGTGCCTTGGCAAATGGTTGTCGCTTATCACCGTTATCAGGAAACCCTCGCCGACATGCAGGGCATGCTGCACAACGTGAGCAAGATCCCGCCACTGAAAAACCTTCAGGACGCCTCGGCCGATCAGCCGAAGACTCTGGTACTGGTCATCGGTGAATCGACCAACCGTCAGCGCATGAGCCTCTACGGCTATCAGCGCAACACCACGCCGGAACTGGACAAGCTCAAGGATCAACTGGCGGTGTTCGACAACGTCGTCACCCCGCGCCCGTACACCATCGAAGCGTTGCAGCAGGTGCTGACCTTCGCTGACGAAGAGCATCCGGATCTGTACCTGTCGACGCCGTCGCTGGTCAGCATGATGAAACAGGCCGGTTACAAGACCTTCTGGATCACCAACCAGCAGACCATGACCAAGCGCAACACCATGCTCACGACCTTCTCCGAGCAGGCCGACGAGCAGGTGTACCTGAACAACAACCGCAACCAGAACGCCGCGCAATACGATGGCGACGTGATCGAGCCGTTCAACAAGGCGCTGGCTGACGCGGCACCGCGCAAGCTGATCGTCGTGCATTTGCTCGGCACACACATGAGCTACCAGTACCGCTATCCGCCAACGTTCGACAAGTTTCAGGATCGCAACGGCGTGCCACCGGGTGTGCGTGACGACCAGGTACCGACCTACAACAGCTACGACAACGCCGTGCTGTACAACGACTTTGTCGTTTCGAGTCTGATCAAGGATTACGCCAAATCCGATCCGAACGGTTTCCTGTTGTACCTCTCCGACCACGGTGAAGACGTGTTCGACTCGGTGGGCCACAAGACCTTGGGCCGCAACGAAAACAAACCGACCGCGCCGATGTACACCATCCCGTTCATGGCCTGGGCTTCGCCAAAGTGGAAAGCCAGCCACGACTGGAACTTTGCCGGTGATCTGGATCGCCCGTACAGCAGCTCGCACCTCATCCATACATGGGCCGACCTGGCCGGTTTGAGCTTCGATGAACTCGACCGCAGCAAGAGTCTGGTCAGCGACAGCTTCAAGGCGCGGCCATTGCTGATCGGCGACCCGTACCAGACCGAGCAGCGCGCGCTGATCGACTTCAGCCTGATGAAGCCGAAGAAACCCGATAACGCCGTCGCCGACGCGGCGGAGCAGTAACACCGAAGGGGCCTTGAACGGCCCCTTTTTCATGCCTACCGCTAGCGAAGGACTGATCGCCATAAACCAAAGGTGCCGATGTGCAGCAACTGGCCCACACGGCGGTGATGTGGTTGAGCGATGGCTGGATGTAGTTGCCATTTAAACTCCGGTGTTTAAAAGACACCTCCAGACACGCCTTCGAGGCTACACATCCTTGCGCCATTGCCTACAGCTACGCCAGAATCCGCCGGCTTGTGCGCTTTGGGGGCGGGTTCTATTGTGGGTCGGTCGCTGACGAATCAGCGATCGGGTTTAGCAGCTCGGCAATTTTCAAGGCACGCGAGTTTCGCCAGTACGTTATGGCGGCTATGCGTGGGGCACTTCGGTGCGCCGGGATCCTTGAGCCTGGTCTGCTAACCCGCGTACAGCCGCCACCCTATCCGTTTAGCAGCGATGGATGACGGCTCCATATCTCAAGGAGCTTTACCGATGATCAAACCAACACCAAACCCACCCGAAACCGACCTCGCCTCCCCCTACGAATCCCTCGATTCAAAAAAGCTCAACGACGCCGCCGAACGTGCGCTTGATCACTATCTCTGTCCACCCGGCTCGACCCCACCGCCGCGTAAGACCCGCAGGATGTACGCCGTTACCGCAGACTTCAAAAACGAGGAACTGCTGGCCGATGCCAGCGAAACACTCGCCTCAGCCAGAACCATCGCCCAAGACTTCGCCCACCTCATACCCGCGTCACAGCGCAGGACGCTGCTGGGTATCGCGCAACTGATCATGCTGGGTGAACTGGCGGTGAATCGAGTGATGGATAATCTGCAGTTGCCGCAGTAGCGGG
>NZ_AKJR01000077.1:0-10523 GCF_000282235.1 Pseudomonas sp. GM24
GTGAGGGGCTTTTGATCTTGCCTTAAAACTCCAAAGTGCTAGACAGCGAAACCTGCCGCGCATCCCCCATCGACACAAAGAACCGGCTCGCCGCCGAGGTGTAATACGTGCGATCAAACAGGTTCTTCACATTCAGCTGAAACTTGACCTTCTGCCCCTCAACCCTGGTGTCGTACGTGGCAAACGCATCGGCCACGGTATAACTCGGCAGATCAAAATCATTCACCGCGTTACCCGCACGTTCCCCGACATAACGCGCCCCGGCACCGACGCGCAATTGATCGCCACCGATCACGCTGCCGAAGTCATACACCGCCGACAACGAACCAGAATTCTTCGCCACGTTTTGCAGGCGCTTGCCTTTGTAGTCCGGGTCTTCGGTGACTTCGGCATCGGTGTAGGCGTAGCTGCCGATCATGCTCCAGTGATCACTCAACTGCCCGGTCAAATCCATTTCCAGACCCCGCGAACGCACCTCGCCGGCCGCGCTGTAAATCGTCGTCGGGCCTTCAGAGTTGGCCACCAGCACGTTGCGCTTCTTGATGTCGAACAACGCGATGTTACCGGTCACCCGCCCCGGCATGTCCAGGCGCGCGCCCAGTTCCCAAGACTTGGCTTCTTCCGGCGCGATACTGCCGTCGAGCACGGTGCTGCTGCCGCTCAGCGGGGCGATGGTCGAGTTGGGTTTGAACGATTCGGTGTAGCTGCCGTAGAACGACAAGGCGTCGGTGTAGCGATACACCAGACCTGCGCGCGGGACGAACTTCTGGCCGTTGCTGTCGGTGTTGGCCTTGAACGGCACGCCTTTGCCGGCGTACTGGTCGTATTCCTGGAAACGCCCGCCGGCGACCAGAATCCACTGGTCGTTGAGGTGAATCGAGTCCTGCATGAACACCGAATCACTGCGCAGTTCATCGGTCTGCGCGCTGTCGGGGGCGCTGACGGTTGTACCGGCGACTTCGCGGCCGTACACCGGATTGAGGTAGCTGAAGGTGGTCAGGCTTTTCTGCCGGATCAAGTCCTCGCGGTAGATCTTGCGGTACTCGTCATCAACGCCGAACACCAGATCATGCTGCATGCCCAGCACTTTGACCTTGCCTTCAAGACTGGCGGTGGTGAAACGGTCAGTGCTGATCGCGTTCTGTGTGCCGTCCATGCTGCGGGTCAGCGTGCCCTTGTTGGTGTCGATGGCCGTCACGCGGACTTGGCTGGCGTCGTAGGTTTCGCGGTTCCAGCTGTAGCCGAAGTGCGCTTTCCAGTCGTCGTTGAGCTCGTGATCAGCTTCAAAGTGATACAGGTCCGAGCGGCCTTCCATGTTGTTGAACGGCTCGTCCAGACGCTCCTTGCGCGAGATATCCAGCGGGTGATTGGTGCGTGGATCGATCAGCGTGCCACGGTCGAACGGCGTGAGAAATTCGCGATGCTCGTAGGCAAACAGCAGCTTGGTGCTCTCGCCAAACCAGGCCAGCGACGGCGCGATCAGGGTTTCACGATGGGTGCCGAAGTTGCGCCAGTAATCCTCGTCTTCGTGGTCGAGCACCATGCGATAGGCCAGCCCGGAATCGCCCAACGGGCCGGTGCTGTCGAAGGTGCCGCCGCTGCCGTTCTTGCCGTCGCCGTAAGTCGAACCGCGCAAGGTCAGGGCGTTGTATTGCGTCAGTTCAGGCTTCTTGCTGACCAGGTTGACCACGCCGCCGGGGTCTTGAATGCCGTACAGCAACGAGGCCGGGCCTTTGAGCACTTCGACGCGATCCACCGTGGCGTTCATGCCACGCCCCTGCACGATCGGCATGCCGTCGCGCATGATCGAGCCGTTACGGTTGTCACCGAAACCGCGGGTCATCACCGAATCCTGAGTGCTGCCCAAGGTGTTGCCCTGGGTGATGCCGCTGACATTGGCCAGCGCGTCATCCAGATTGCGCGGCGCCTGATCGCGGATGACTTGCGCCGGGATGACGTTGACGGTCTGCGGGATTTCCTGCAACGACGCCGAAGAGCGCATCACCGAACTGGTTTCCGGCGGCTGGTAGCTCATCGATTCGTCGCGCCTCGAAGTGATGGTCGTGGCGCCGAGGTTCAACGCGCCTTCGGTGGGTTTCGGCTCCAGCGCCAGCGTGTGGCTATCGGTGCGGCGGAAGTTCAGGCCAGAGCCACTGAGCAGTCGTTGCAGCGCTTGCTCGGCACTCATCTGGCCATTGACTGCTGGCGCCGTGAGGCCGTACGGCGCTTCGTCGGTGTAGACCACGCTCTGCCCGGTGACGCGGCTGAAGTCGCTCAAGGCTTGCGGCAGCGGCTTGGCAGCCAGGGAAAAACTGAACTGCTTTTGCGCCTGGCTGCTGGTAGTTTCAGCGGCCAGAGACACGCTTATCGGCAGCAATGCCAATGCCGAAAAACTCAATGCCGACACGCCCAACCACTGTTTGACCGAACCCGATTTTGCCCTGGACTTCATGACTCAATGACCTGTGTAGAACCGCAACGGATGCGAATGAATCGCAGTTTCAGTCACTACACGGATGGGGCAGATGTTTACCTCACCAACATTTGAAAATTATTTTTTGTGGTGTTCGATCGGGCGCCATCGCGAGCAGGCTCACTCCTACATTTGGAATGCGTTCCCCTGTAGGAGTGAGCCTGCTCGCGATGGCTTTAGCCGCCTCAACGCAAAATAATCAGATGCCCCAACACCTGATGCTGCTCAAACCCCATCACTCCTTGCAGAGAACTCAACACCGCCTGCGGATCCTTGCTCGGAAAACTGCCACTGACCTTGCGCGCCGCCAGCTCATCGTTGAGCAACACTATTCGCCCGGGGTAATAACGGCGCAGATCCTCGACCACATCGGCCAGCGTCGACTTGTAATAAGTCAGCCAACCCTGACGCCAGGCCAGTTGCGCTTCGCTGTCCACAGCGTGAAGCTTTTGCGCCGAGCCTTCGCCGTAAGCAACCTGCTGACCAGCGGTGAGAATCTGCTGTTCGCCGTCGCGATCCGCCGTCACGCCAACGCGCCCGGACAACACCGTGACCTGCGCACCGTGAGGCTGCAGTCGCACTTCGAATTGCGTGCCGAGCACTCGCGCCTGACCTTTCTCGGCCTCGACCACAAACGGCTCGCCGGTGTGCGTAACCGTGAAAAATCCGGCACCACGACGCAGCTGGACATGCCGCTCGCCACGGCTGAAATCCACAGCAATCGCACTGTCGCCATCCAGCGTTACTTGCGATTGATCGGCCAGTGTCACGGTGCGAATTTCACCCGGCGCCGAAACGTAATCGGCGCCCAGATCATCGATCCAGCGCTGCGGCTGCCAGCCGGTGCCGAGGCTGACCATCAACAACAGACACGCCGCCATCGCCAGCGCCCCCGACCATCGCAACAGCGCTGGACGACGCGGGCGATCCATCGCATCGAGATAGCCCTGCAACGCCACAGCCTCTTCATCGGCCAGCGTGCGCGCCGGGCTTTCGCTCAATTCCCAGAGCACTTGCGCCTGCGCATACGCTTCGGCATGCGCCGGATCAGCGCGCAGCCATTGGCTGAAGGTCAATTGATCGCCGGCACTCGGCCGATCATGCAACAGGCTCAGCCAGGCAAACGCGGCCTGCTCTTGCGCGGGCGTGGGGATGACGGAGTCGGATGGCTTCACGGTGCTTTCCCTGGCAGGCGTGGCGCGGGTTCGCGCAGGCTGGCCTTGCAGGCCTCGAGGGCGCGCATCATATGTTTTTCCACGGCACTTTGGGACAGGCCCATGGCTTTGGCGATGTCCGAATATTTGCGACCGTGGATGCGATTGAGCAAAAAGATTTGCCGGGTGCGCTCGGGCAAGGCGCGCAACGCCGCTTCGACATGCTTCAGATCATTGCCCGCTTCCAGCGCCGCTTGCGGTTCGCTGCCGTGGCTGTCCGGCGCCTCCGGTTGCCAGCCTTCGTTGACGCGCGTGCGTGTGCCTTCGCTGCGCAGATGATCGATGGCGATGTTGCCGGCGCAGCGCAGCAGATAGGTGCTGAGTTCTTCGACCTGCACCAGCGGTCGCCGCCAGAAACGCAGAAACAGATCTTGGACCAGATCCGCCGCCGTCGCCCGGCAACCGACGCGCCGGTTCACCAGCGCTTCCATTTGCGAACGCTGGGACAGGAACACCTGAAGAAAATGCGCACGCGCCCCACGCGGCTCGTCGTCGCGGGATTCCGGTGGCAGATCGATCAGCACTTCAGCACTGCGCCCATGCGGCGACCGGGCTGGCCAGCAGACTGAACCCGGCCAGCGCCAATGCGAAACGCGGGCGATACGGCAGCAACAATACCAACGCCAGGGCACTGAGCATCAGCACGGCGAACCAGTCGACCAGACCGAAGCTCCAGCCATTGGCCTTCACCGCCGCCCAAAGCGACAAACACAGCAATAACCATCCGCCGACTTTCAGGCCCTGGCGGCGACGCGTGGACGGTTTGTGACCGAGCAATTCATCGTGGTGACGAGGCATCGACAGGCACAACGCGGTGAATCCGGTGTAGGTGAGCAACAAGGGCAAGAGCATCAGTTCGCCCCTTGTTCAAGGGTGATCGGCCGGGCCTGTTCGCGGCGGGGCTTTTTAATGCTGACGGTGTTGCCAGCACGCTGCATTTTCCACGCGGCCCACGCCAGAAACACACCGGTTGCGAGGCACGTCAGATCAAAACCGGCCAACGCCCAGTCACCCCGCATCAACGCGACACCGAGATTCCAAGGGGTGGTCAGCGCATTGATCAGCGGCACCGCAACAAACAGCGCAGCACCGAAAACAAGCTGCTCAACCCAGGCTTTGCGCCCCGGTCGCAACATCGCGTGCAGCACACTCAATCCCCAGGCCATGAAGAACGCGTTCACCTCCCAATCTGCGCGCCCGGCAAGACTCACCGGCAACAGACGATTGGCCAGAAAGAATACCGCGACCGCCGACACCAGCCCGGCCATGCTGGCGATATTCAGCACTTCCACCAGCCGCAATTCGAACGGCATCACGCCGCTCTTGGCGTGTTTGAGTTGACGCTTGCCGAGCCAGATGACAAGCCCGGTGCCAATCATTGCCGTGCCGGCCAGCCCGCAGATGAAGTACAGCCAGCGCAAGACCGGCCCGGCGAAGTGGCCCATGTGCAAACCATAGAACGCGCCACCCACCGCCATCGCCAGCGGCTGGTCCGGTGTGCTGCCGAGCATCTGCCCGGTCACACCGTTGAAGGTCACGGCGCGGCCGAAATCATGCACCACACGGTCGCCGGCACGGGACAGCACCACCGTCGCATTGGCATCACCCGGATTGCTCACGGAAAGGCGCGCCGTGTGGCCGCCCGACCATTGCTCGCGGGCCTTGCTCAACAGCGGCGCCACGGCCGCCAACGGCGCAGCGATAGCGGCGCGCTCGGGTGTTTTCGAGGCCGGGAAAACCTCGTCATAAAACGTGCGCACGTCACTGCCGTAAGACGCAACGATGCTCGCCGGCATGACCATCGACATGAAAATCACCAGGCTGCTGTAGGTGATCATCAGGTGAAACGGCAACACCAGCACACCCACCGCGTTATGCCCGTCGAGCCAGGAGCGCTGGCCCTTGCGCGGGCGGAAGGTGAAGAAGTCCTTGAAGATTTTTTTGTGGGTGATGATCCCGGTGATCAGCGCAACGAACATCACCATCGCGGCAATGGTCGCCAGCCAACGGCCCCACGGATAAGGCATTTGCAACTGGAAGTGGAAACGGTAGAAGAACTCGCCGCCCATGCTGTCGCGGCCCTGCACTTCTGCGCCGGTTTGCGCATCAAGGGTTTTCGATTCGAAGCGCCCGCGCTCGCCGGGCTTCGCCGGCGCGGCCTGCCAGCGCACGGTAAGACCGGGATCACGGGCATCTGGCAGATCGATCAGCCAACGTGAGGCGCCAGCCGCGTGTTGCTGCAGATAATCCTGGGCCAGCGCCAGGCTGGTCTCGGCACTCACCGATCGCGCAGGGATTTCCGGCTGCATCCAGTGGCTGATTTCATCTTTGAAATACGCCAGCGTCCCGGTCAGGAAAATCGCGAACAGCAACCAGCCGAACAGCAGCCCGGCCCAGGTGTGCAGCCAGGCCATCGCCTGACGAAAGCCCTCTTTCATGCCAGGCCCAATCCGCGTGCCGCGCCAGAGACAGTTGCCAGAATCACACTCGGTACCAGCAAACCGACCCAGGCCGACCATGCCGTACGACAGGCAAAACACCAGAGCACCGCCACCAGGTAGACCAGAAAGGAAATGGTCATGCCGGTCACCACCGCTTCGGCACGGCTCAGCGGCAGCCACAGTGTCAGGGTGACACTGGCCAGCGCCGCAAAGAGATAACCGCCAAACACCGCGGCCAACACCCGTGAGGTGACGGCCAGACGATAGGACATGGGAAGTGTGGCGAGTTTGCCTTTCATGTTTCGACCCTGAAACGAAAAACGTCCGGCCGATCAGCCGAACCTACAGGCGAGCAATATTAATGATAAATATTCTCATACGCAAAAGCATCTGATTGCCGGTTGAGCGCTTCACCCCCTACAATGCGAACAGTTCTTGTTCTCTAACGCACACTCTCTACCGCGTCAAGAAAGCGCCCGGAGTTCACCGTTGTCGTCCGCCCATCCCGTCGAATCGCTCTATCAGGCCCATCACGGCTGGCTCACAGGCTGGTTGCGGCGCAAACTCGGTTGCCCGGACAGCGCGGCAGACCTGGCGCAGGACACGTTCATCAAGGTGCTGACCGCCCGCGAGCCGCCGGTGATCATCGAACCGCGCGCCTTTCTCACAACGTTGGCCAAGCGCGTCCTGTTCAATCATTACCGCCGTCAGGATGTCGAACGCGCTTACCTCGACACCCTGGCGCAGATGCCGGACATGGTCGCGCCGTCGGAAGAAGACAAGGCGATCATCCTGCAAACCCTGATGGAGCTGGATGAGTTGCTCGACGGTTTGCCGCGTCAGGTCAAACGCGCATTTCTACTGGCGCAGGTGGATGGCCTGACTTATCCACAGATTGCCGCCGAACTCGGCATTTCCGTGGCCACGGTCAAACGTCATCTGAACAAAGCGGCAATGCGCTGCTACTTCGCGCTATGAACCGCACACCGGACTTCTCCTCTCAGGTGGCGGAACAGGCCGTGCACTGGTTGATGGAAATGCAGCAAGGCGCGCTCTCCCCGCGCCAGCAACACGCCTGGCAACAATGGCTGGAGGCGCACAGCGAACACCGGCGGGCGTGGGAGCATATTCAACGAGTCAATCAGCGTCTGCGCGGCGTGTCTTCACCACTGGCGCATGCGGCATTGAACGGGGCGAAGTCCGGCAGTCGTCGTCAGGCACTGAAACTGTTGCTGATTCTTGGCGCGGGCTCAGCCGTCACGTGGGGCATGCGCGAGCACAATCCACTGCCGTCGTTCCTCGCCGACTACCGCAGCCCGATCGGGCAACGGCGCAAGGTGGCGCTTGGTGCCGGCGATCAGTTGCAACTCAATACCGCCAGTGCCGCCGATGTCGATGCCTCGGCGCGACTGATACGCTTGCTCGAAGGCGAAATCCTCCTGACGGCCAAGCAATCGTTCGAAGTGCGCACCGCTCAGGGCATTCTTGAAACTCACGGCGCACGTCTCAATGTGCGCCAGTTTGCCGATCGCACGCAGGTTGCCTTGTTCGAAGGTCGCGTCGAACTGAGCAGCAATGGGCGCGCGCCGATGCTGTTGCCGCTTGCACGGCAACTGAGTTTCACCTCGACCTCCGTCAGCGCAGCCAAACCGTTGGATGCCAACAGCGGCGCTTGGGCCGACGGCATGCTGGTGGCCGCGCATATGCGATTGGGCGACTTCCTCGATGAGCTTGGCCGTTACCGTCGCGGCCAACTCAATTGCGCCAAGAACGTCGCCGATCTGTTGATCTCCGGGACGTATCCACTGGACGACAGCGAGCGGATTCTCGATCTGCTGGAAATCAGTTTGCCGGTAAAGGTGAAGCGCTTTACCCGTTACTGGGTGAGCGTCGAAGCGCGGGTTTAAAGCAGCAGAATCAAAAGATCGTCCGAAGGCTCGGGCCGCGATCGGACGATCCTTTGATCTTGAAAAATAAATGAGCCGTTTTTCAGATCTGGCGTGACAGAGAAGGAAAGCCCCCTTGATTCAACCTTCTCAGGATCATCCGACATGCACTCCACCCGCCTCACACCACTGGCTCGCAGCCTGCGCAATCTTGTCCTCGGCGCCAGCCTGAGTTTCAGTGCCCTGCCCGTTGCGATGGCTGCTGAAGCCAAGGCTTATCACATCGCGCCGTCGTCGCTGGAAAACGCTCTCAACCAGTTTGGTCGTGAAGCAGGCGTGTTGATTTCATTCGGTTCGCAAGTCACCAGCGGTGTGCAAAGTCGAGGTCTGGAGGGCAGCTACACGCCCGAACAAGGTTTGAATGCGCTGCTCGAAGGCACCGGCCTGCAAGCGCGCACCGAAGGCAACAACGCGTTCAGCCTGCAACCGGTGGCGGATGCCGCGCTGGAGCTGGACACTTCGAAAGTCGTCGGCGACTGGCTGGGTGACGCCGCGCAAATCAACGTGTTCGAACATCCCGGTGCTCGCGACGTGATCCGCCGCGAAGAGTTCGAACGTCAGGGCGCAACTCAGGCGCGTGATGTGCTTAACCGCATCCCCGGCGTCAATGCCCCGGAAAACAACGGCACCGGCAGCCACGACATGGCGCTGAACTTCGGCATTCGCGGTTTGAATCCTCGCCTGGCCGCGCGCTCGACGGTATTGATGGACGGCATTCCTGTGCCGTTCGCGCCTTATGGCCAACCGCAGCTATCGTTCGCACCAATCAGCATGGGCAACATGGATGCCGTGGACGTGGTACGTGGCGGTGGCGCCGTGCGTTACGGCCCGCAGAACGTCGGCGGCGTGGTCAACTTCGTGACCCGGGCGATTCCCGACGAGCCAACGGTCAAGGGCGGTTTCCAGACGGAAACCAGCCCATCTTCGAGCCATGACGGTTTCAAGACCAGCGCCAACCTGCTGGCCGGCGGCACTAACGCCAATGGCCTCGGTGGCGCGTTGCTCTACTCCGGCACCCGTGGTGGTGACTGGCGCGAACACAGCGACACCGAGATCGACGACCTGATCCTCAAGGGCAAATACCAGCTCGACGAGGCCAACAGCTTCAACGCCATGGCGCAATATTACGAAGGGAAAGCCGACATGCCCGGCGGTCTGAACGTCGCTGATTACGACGCCGATCCGTATCAATCGACGCGTCCGAAAGACCAGTTCTGGGGCCGTCGGACGATGTTCAACTTCGGCTATCGCTATCAGGAAGATCGCCGCGAATTCACCGCCAACACCTTTTTCACCAAGACCTTGCGCAGCGGCTATCTGGATCAGGGCACATTCCTTTCGCTGTCGCCGCGAGAGTATTGGGTTCGCGGCCTGGAAACCCGTTTCGCCCAAGGCTTCGACCTCGGCCCGACCAGCCATGAAGTCGGCGTCGGCTACCGCTATATCAACGAGGCCGGCCACGAGCTGCGCTATCGCACGCCGATCAGCAGTAACGAATACCCGACCACCGCCAGCCGCAACGACCGCGACACCCGTGGCGGCACCGAGGCCAATGCGTTCTTCGTCGACGACCGCATCGACATCGGCAAATGGACGATCACCCCGGGCGTGCGCTACGAGATGATCGAATCGCAGCAGACCAACAACCTGACCAACGTCAAATACAAGGGCGACTACAACACCGCACTGCCGGCGTTGAACGTGCTTTATCACCTGACCGACAGCTGGAATCTGTACGCCAACACCGAAGGCTCGTTCGGCAGTGTGCAATACAGCCAGATGCCCAACCGTGTAACCAGCGGCGAAGTGAAACCGGAGAAGGCGCGCACTTGGGAAGTCGGCACGCGCTATGACAACGGTGCGTTACGCGCGGAGATCGGCGCGTTCCTGATCAACTTCGATAACCAGTACGAAAGCAACCAGACCAACGACTCGGTAATCGCCCGTGGTGAAACCCGCCATCAGGGTATAGAAACTAGCATCAACTACGCGCTGGATGACTTGAGCCCTGCGCTCGCCGGTTTTGATGTCTATGCCAGCTACGCCTACGTTGACGCGACCATCCGCGAAGACGGACCGAACAAGGGCAACCGCGTACCGTTCTCGTCGAAACACAAGGGCACGATTGGCGTCGGTTACACCGAGGGGCCATGGAAGCTGAATCTGGACAGCAGCTTCCAGAGCGATCAGTTCGCCGACAACGCCAACACTTCGAAGGAAAGTGCCGATGGCAGTACCGGGAAGATCCCGGGTTACATGCTGTTCAGCAGCCGCGCGGGGTATGACTTCGGGCCGCAGTTGTCGGATCTGAATGTGGCGGTGGGGGTGAAGAACATCTTCAACACGCAGTACTTCACGCGGTCGTTTGATGACAACAACAAGGGCAAGTATGTCGGGGAACCGCGCACGGTTTATGTGCAGACTTCTGTAGCGTTCTGAGGGTTGAAGA
>NZ_AKJR01000078.1:0-4271 GCF_000282235.1 Pseudomonas sp. GM24
AGGGCGGAACCCTAAGCCGCCGTTACCGCAGCAACGGATATTCACAAAGCACACCCAAAGCATGGTCGGCCCAAAGGCCGCCAAGACACAAAAAAAAGGGGCAACCGAAGTCGCCCCAAAATGCCTTGCGTGCTCATCAATCCAGAAGAATCACTTCTTGCGCTTATTCGCATCCTTCCAGATAAAAAATCCAAACCCTGCAAAAAACAGAACCATCAGCCCTACAGTCAGGACCCCGGCAAACACCACGTTATCGAAAAACATGACTGGCCTCCTGGGCCTCTGCTCTGCTGCGATGGAACTAAGTTACCAAACACACAGGCGCACAAATTGACCGGGATCAATACCAGCAACGAAGGAGAGTAAAGGAGGGAAATTAAATGACCTGCATCAACGGATGCAGGCAGAGATCAACGCTTTTTCGGCTTGTTTTTCGACTTTTTCTTGGCTTTTCCCAACGGCATCGCCTGTTCGAACGCCTGGCGCACTTCGTTCAGCCGCTTCTCTTTAATGTCATGCACGCGCTTGGCGCGTTCAGTACTGAGGTCAATCAGTTTGTCGTCTTGGCTCATGGCGTCAGTAAATCACTTGAAAGAATCACAACTGCCACATCACCGGCAGGACTGCGCCAATAATGCAACGTCACACCAGCGCTGACCAGCCGAAGATCAGATCTCGATATCGACCCACAAGCCCTGACGCGGCTGATCTTCCATTAGCGGCACCACCGGCACGGTGTTATCGGCGTTCAACTCGGTGCCGGGCACGGCCAGGTGTTCTTCCGGGTCTTCATCGGCTTCGCGACGACGGCGATCACGTTCTTGTTGACGGCGCTGCTCTTCACGCGCCAGCAGTCGATCCTCTTCAGGATCGCGCTTTTGCAAATCGATCGTGCTTTCGTTGGAGCTTTCCTGCACCGGCACCACCGGAGGAATGTCCGGCCGCTGGCGGATCGGATCCTGCTGGGAAGTGATCGGCACAGCGCTCAGAGGGAGCATCGGTGGCAACATATAAAGGGTCTCCTGTCTGCAGGCTATCGGCTGCGGCAAAGGCGCCTTGAGCCATCCGTCGCAAATCTGTGACGCACTTGGCACGTGTAGGAGCTGCCGAAGGCTGCGATCTTTATCAGACAGCTCAAACCTCAAGGGTTCTCAAAGATCAAAAGATCGCAGCCTGCGGCAGCTCCTACGCCAGTAATCTTTGGCCCTGAAGCCCTCATTCCGTTAAGATAGCCCGCTTTTTCAAGGTGGGAGTCAGGCAGCATGGCGCAGCAGTATCAACCGGGGCAACGCTGGATCAGTGACAGCGAAGCAGAGCTTGGTTTAGGCACCGTTCTGGCACAGGACGGCCGCTTGTTGACCGTGCTTTACCCGGCCACTGGCGAAACCCGCCAGTACGCGCTACGGAATGCGCCCCTGACCCGCGTGCGGTTCTCGCCGGGTGACAGCATCACCCACTTCGAAGGCTGGAAGATGACCGTGCAGCAAGTCGACGATGTCGACGGCCTGATGGTCTATCACGGTCTCAACGGGCAGAACGAAGCCGTCACCCTGCCGGAAACCCAGCTGTCGAACTTCATCCAGTTCCGTCTGGCCAGCGACCGTCTGTTCGCCGGCCAGATCGATCCGCTGGCGTGGTTCTCGCTGCGTTACAACACTCTCGAACACACCAGCCGCCAGTTGCAATCATCGCTCTGGGGCCTGGGTGGCGTTCGCGCGCAGCCAATCGCGCACCAATTGCACATCGCCCGTGAAGTCGCCGACCGTATCGCCCCGCGCGTTTTGCTGGCGGACGAAGTGGGTCTGGGTAAAACCATCGAAGCCGGTCTGGTGATCCATCGCCAACTGCTCTCGGGCCGCGCCAACCGCGTGCTGATCCTCGTCCCGGAAAACCTCCAGCACCAGTGGCTGGTGGAGATGCGCCGCCGCTTCAACCTGCAGGTCGCGCTGTTCGACGAAGAACGCTTCATCGAAAGCGATGCCACCAACCCGTTCGAAGACACGCAACTGGCGCTGGTCGCGCTGGAGTGGCTGGTCGATGACGAGAAGGCTCAGGACGCACTGTTTGCTGCCGGTTGGGATCTGCTGGTGGTCGACGAAGCGCACCACTTGGTCTGGCACGAAGAAAAGGCCAGCCCGGAATACTCGCTGGTCGAGCAACTCGCCGAAGTCATCCCGGGCGTGCTGCTGCTCACCGCCACCCCGGAACAACTCGGTCAGGACAGCCACTTCGCCCGTCTGCGCCTGCTCGACCCGAACCGTTTCCACGACCTGGCCGCCTTCCGCGCCGAGAGCGACAACTATCGGCCGGTGGCCGAAGCCGTTCAGGAGCTGCTCGACAAGGGCCGTCTCTCGGCCGAAGCGCACAAAACCATTCACGGCTTCCTCGGCAACGAAGGCGAAGCCCTGCTGACCGCGGTCAACGATGGCGACACCGAAGCCAGCGCCCGCCTCGTGCGCGAACTGCTCGATCGCCACGGCACCGGTCGCGTGCTGTTCCGTAATACCCGCGCCGCCGTGCAGGGTTTCCCTGAGCGCAAACTGCACCCGTACCCGCTGCCGTGCCCGGACGAATACCTCGAACTGCCGCTGGGCGAACACGCTGAGCTGTACCCGGAAGTCAGCTTCCAGGCGCAACCAGACGCCAGCGAAGAAGAGCGCTGGTGGAAATTCGACCCGCGTGTCGAGTGGCTGATCGATCAACTGAAAATGCTCAAGCGCACCAAAGTGCTGGTGATCTGCGCCCACGCCGAAACCGCGATGGACCTGGAAGACGCCCTGCGCGTGCGTTCCGGCATCCCGGCCACGGTGTTCCATGAAGGCATGAACATCCTTGAGCGTGACCGCGCCGCCGCTTACTTCGCCGACGAAGAGTTCGGCGCACAAGTGCTGATCTGCTCGGAAATCGGCAGTGAAGGTCGCAACTTCCAGTTCGCTCACCACTTGGTGCTGTTCGATCTGCCGTCGCACCCGGACCTGCTCGAGCAGCGTATTGGTCGTCTCGACCGGATCGGCCAGAAGCACATCATCGAACTGCACGTGCCGTACCTGGAAACCAGCCCGCAAGAGCGCCTGTTCCAGTGGTATCACGAAGCGCTGAACGCGTTCCTCAACACCTGCCCGACCGGCAACGCCTTGCAGCATCAGTTCGGTCCGCGCCTGCTGCCGCTGCTCGAAGAAGCCGACGACGGCGAGTGGCAAGCGCTGATCGACGAAGCGCGGTCCGAGCGCGAGCGTCTGGAAGCCGAGCTGCACACCGGCCGCGACCGTTTGCTGGAACTCAACTCCGGCGGTGCTGGCGAAGGTGAAGCGCTGGTCGAGGATATTCTCGAGCAAGACGATCAGTTCGCCCTGCCGATCTACATGGAAACCCTGTTCGACGCGTTCGGCATCGACAGCGAAGACCATTCGGAAAACGCCCTGATCCTCAAGCCGAGCGAGAAAATGCTCGACGCCAGCTTCCCGCTGGGCGACGACGAAGGCGTGACCATCACCTACGACCGCAACCAGGCGCTGTCGCGCGAAGACATGCAGTTCATCACCTGGGAACACCCGATGGTGCAGGGCGGCATGGATCTGGTGCTGTCCGGTTCGATGGGCAACACCGCCGTCGCGCTGATCAAGAACAAGGCGTTGAAGCCAGGCACCGTACTGCTCGAACTGCTTTATGTCAGCGAAGTGGTAGCGCCGCGTTCGCTGCAACTGGGCCGTTACCTGCCGCCGGCCGCCCTGCGCTGCCTGCTTGATGCCAACGGCAACGACCTGTCGGCGCGCGTCTCGTTCGAAACCTTGAACGATCAGCTGGAAAGCGTGCCACGTGCCAGCGCCAACAAGTTCATCCAGGCCCAGCGCGATCAGCTGACGCCACGGATCAACGCCGGTGAAGACAAGATCGCCCCGCGTCACGCCGAGCGCGTGGCCGAGGCCCGTCGCCGTCTGGCGGCCGACACCGACGAAGAACTGGCGCGCCTGACCGCGTTGCAAGCGGTCAACCCGACCGTGCGCGACAGCGAACTGGTGGCGCTGCGTGAACAGCGTGAGCAAGGTCTGGCGATGCTGGATAAGGCTGCGTTGCGACTGGAAGCGATTCGGGTGTTGGTAGCGGGCTAAACCGCCCTGCTCCAGCGCTGAAAACAAGAAGGCCCGCAGCAATGCGGGCCTTTTTTGTTGCCTGTGATTTTTCAGCTGATGCTGATGGCCTCATCGCTGGCAAGCCAGCTCCCACAGGTTTCGGGTCGTTTACAGATTATGTGTACGACTCGGTCACTGTGG
>NZ_AKJR01000079.1:0-3053 GCF_000282235.1 Pseudomonas sp. GM24
AATGCCGCCCCGGACGCTCCGCGTCCATTGCGGTGTGACGCAGAGCGTCACGGGATGCATTCCCACGCTGGAGCGTGGGAACGATCACTTTGGAGTATCTGAATGAAACGTCTGCTCGGCGCCTGCGCCCTGCTCTCCTTGCTGGCCGGTTGCGCCAGCACCGACACCATCGACCCGCACGGTTACGACCAGACCGGCGTCGCCTCCTATTACGGTGCCAAGCACCACGGTAAACGCACCGCCAGTGGCGAGCCGTTCAACCAGAATTCCCTGACCGCCGCCCATCGCCAGTTACCCTTCGGCACACGGGTGAAGGTCACCAACCTGAAAAACGATGAATCCGTCGTGGTCCGCATCAATGACCGTGGCCCGCATACCCGTGGACGCCTGATCGACGTGTCCCGCGAGGCTGCCGAACAACTCGGCATGCTGCGCAGCGGCACCGCACGGGTTCGCGTGCAGGCCCTCGACGACTGATGGAGCGCTGACCATTTTCGGATTAGCCGACTTACCCCTGATCAGCGTGATCGAACTGCTCGCCGGCCTGTGCCTGCTGATCTTCGGCGCAGAGCTGATGGTGCGTGCGGCGGTGCGTCTGGCGGCGCGTCTGCATGTGCGGCCGCTGATCATCGGTCTGACCATCGTCGCCCTCGGCAGCAGTGCGCCGCAAATGGCCGTCAGTCTTCAAGCGGCACTGGCGCATAACCCGGACATTGCCGTTGGCAGCGTAGTCGGCAGCAGCATCTTCAACATCCTTGTCACCCTCGGCCTTTCCGCGCTGATCATTCCTCTGCGCGTTTCGCGGCAATTGGTGCGCCTCGATATTCCGCTGATGATCGGTGCCAGTCTGCTGGTGTTCGTATTGGCCTGGAACGAAGAGATCAGTCGCTTCGACGGCATCCTGCTGCTCGGCGCATTGGCGCTGTATCTCGGCTTGCTGCTGCGCCAGTCACGACACTCGACGCGGCCGCACACGGAGCGCATTGAAACAAGCCAAGCGTCGTGGATCGGCAGTTCGCTGATGATCATCGTCGGTTTGGCGATGCTGGTATTTGCCGGGCACCTTTTGCTCGGAGCTGCCGTGGTGGTGGCAACTGATCTTGGATTTTCCGAGCGTGTCATTGGCCTGACCGTTGTCGCTGTCGGCACCTCGCTGCCGGAACTGGCGACCTCGCTGATCGCCGCACTGCGCGGGCAACGGGATATTGCCGTCGGCAACGTGATCGGTGCCAACCTGTTTAATCTGCTCGGGGTACTCGGCCTGACCGCATTGATCGCGCCGACGCCGCTGTCGGTGTCGCCGAACGCACTGGATTTCGATCTGCCGGTGATGCTCGGCGTCGCCGCGTTGTGCCTGCCGGTGTTTTATTCCGGTTACCGCGTGACGCGAGCCGAAGGTCTGTTGCTGCTCGGTTTGTATCTGGCGTACGGGCTGCACGTGGTGTCGTTCACCACCGGCATGCCCCTGGCCGGCAAGCTTGAGCGAATGATGTTGTTTTATGTCCTGCCAACGCTGCTGACGTTCTTGTTGTTCACGTCGATACGCGCCTGGCGCCGCCAACACCACAAGAGGGATATGCCATGACCGAATCGAAGAAGTCCGGGGTTGAAGTCCGCCGTCAGGTAATGGGCGATGCGTTTGTTGATCGCGCCTTGGGCAACGCCACCGAGTTCACTCAACCGTTGCAGGATTTCGTCAATGAACACGCCTGGGGCGGTGTGTGGAATCGCGAAGGTCTGCCGCTGAAAACCCGCAGCCTAATTACTCTTGCAGCGCTGACCGCATTGAAGTGCCCGCAAGAACTGAAAGGCCATGTGCGCGGTGCGCTGAACAATGGCTGCACGGTGGACGAGATTCGTGAGGCGTTGCTGCATTGCGCGGTGTATGCCGGCGTGCCGGCGGCGATTGATGCGTTTCGCGCGGCGCAGGAAGTGATCGACAGTTACGAGAAAAGCTAAAAGATCGCAGCCTGCGGCAGCTCCTATATGGAAATGCGGTCTCCTGTAGGAGCTGCCGCAGCTGCGATCTTTTGATCTTGCCTTTATATCCACCCACCCCACTGCAAAACAAAGATCCCGACATTGGTGGTGATCGCCGCCATCAACGTGGTCATCACGATAATCGCCGCCGCCAGTTCATGATTGCCCTGCGCCGCCCGGGCCATGACAAAACTTGCCGCCGCTGTCGGGCTGCCGAAGTACAAAAACAGAATCCCCAATTCCGCGCCGCGAAAACCCCACAACCACGCTCCCAGCGTTGCCAGCACCGGCAACCCGATCATCTTCACCAGGCTGGAACTGAGCGCCATGCTGCCGCTCTTGCGCAACGCCGCCAGCGACAGCGTGCCGCCAATGCAGATCAACGCCAGCGGCAAGGTGGTCTGCGCCAGATACTGACCGGAGGTCTCCAGCCATCCCGGCAAACCGATCTTGAAATAGGCAAACGGCGCCGCCGCAATCACGCTGATGATCAGCGGATTGCTGAACACGCTTTTGCAGATGCTCCACGGATCGGACTTGATCACTGGGCTGTACACCGCCAGCACGATGGTCGACAGCGTGTTGTAAAACAGGATCACCAGCGCCGCGAGAATCGCCCCGAGGGAAATCCCGTAATCGCCGTACATACTCGCCGCCAGTGCCAGACCGATGACGCCGTTGTTGCCGCGAAACGCGCCTTGGGTATAGATGCCGCGATCTTCGCGCGGGCAACGGAAAATCGCCCAGCCCCAGGCCAGGGCAAAGCTCACCAGCGTGGCGAGGGAGAAGTAGATCAGCAGGGACGGTTGCAACGCGGCGTGCAGATCGGCATGCAGAATGCCGAGGAACAGCAGCGCCGGCATGGTGACGTTGAACACCAGCGACGAAGCGGTGTGAATGAAGTTGTCGTTGATCCAGTCGATGCGCTTGAGCAGCACACCGAGAAACAGCATGGCAAACACCGGCGCGGTGATGTTCAGGGTTTCGAGGAAGATTGCCAGCATGCCGGGGAGCCTTGGGTGAGCGTCGTTAGGGGGCTAATGATAAGCCAAAAGCTTGAAAAGCCCCTCACC
>NZ_AKJR01000079.1:3074-16930 GCF_000282235.1 Pseudomonas sp. GM24
AGGGGACTGACCGAGGTGTCTTGTGTCATACATCGACCTGCAAGACCGAGTCGATTATGGATTCGGCAAAGCACTTTCAAGTCGATGTACTTCTAAAATATCCCCGGATCGGCCCCCTATCCCCCCCGGGAGAGGGTTGGGGTGAGGGCCGAGCCGGTCACGCATCAAGTAATCGGCGCCGGGTTGAACAACGTAATGTCGTTATGCAGCTTGTGCTTCTCCGCCCACGTCTGCTGTTTGCCGCTGGCAACATCCAAGTAGTAGTGGAACAACTCCCAACCCAGTTCCTCGATCGTCGCGCGCCCGGTCGCAATCCTTCCGGCGTCGATATCAATCAGATCAGGCCAGCGCTGCGCCAATTCCGTCCGCGTCGATACCTTCACCACCGGCGCCATCGCCAAACCATACGGCGTACCCCGCCCGGTGGTGAACACATGCAAGTTCATCCCCGCCGCCAACTGCAACGTCCCGCAAACAAAATCACTCGCCGGCGTTGCACAGAAAATCAAACCCTTCTGCTTGAACCGCTCGCCCGGGCCGAGCACGCCGTTGATTGCGCTGCTGCCGGATTTGACGATCGAACCCAGCGACTTCTCGACAATGTTCGACAGCCCGCCCTTCTTGTTGCCCGGCGTGGTGTTGGCGCTGCGATCCGCTTCACCCTTGGCCAGGTAACGGTCGTACCAGTCCATCTCGCGCACCAGTTCCTCGGCGACGGTTTTGCTTTCGGCGCGTGAAGTCAGCAGGTAAATCGCATCGCGCACTTCGGTGACTTCGGAAAACATCACCGTCGCCCCTGCACGCAACAACAAGTCCGAGGCATAACCCAGCGCCGGGTTGGCGGTGATCCCGGAGAACGCATCGCTGCCGCCACACTGCATGCCGAGAATCAGCTCGGATGCCGGCACGGTTTCGCGGCGACGCTGGTCGAGCTTCTTCAAACGGACCTCAGCCAGTTCCATGATCTGTTCGATCATCTCGGTGAAGCCGTGACTGGAATCCTGCAAGCGATACAGCCACGGATCGCTGAGATCCACCGACGCATCGTCTTCGTGCATCACCTGCCCGGCCTGCAATTTCTCGCAACCGAGGCTGATCACCAACGCCTCGCCACCGAGGTTCGGATTACGCGCCAGATTGCGCACGGTGCGAATCGGGATGTAAGCGTCGGTGGCAGTAATCGCCACGCCGCAGCCATAACTGTGGGTCAGCGCCACGACGTCATCGACATGCGGGTACTTCGGCAGCAGCTCTTCCTTGATGCGTTTTACCGCGTGATCAAGCACGCCGGTGACGCACTGCACCGTGGTCGTGATCCCGAGAATATTGCGCGTACCGACGGTGCCGTCAGCGTTGCGATAGCCCTCGAAGGTGAAGCCTTCCAGCGGTGCCTGCGCGTCCGGCACCTCGGTGGACAGCGGCAAGCTGTCCAGCGGCGGCGCGGTCGGCATGCGCAGTTGATCTTCCTTGACCCAACTGCCACGGCGAATCGGCTGTAATGCGTAGCCGATCACCTGACCGTAGCGAATCACCTGGCCGCCCTCGGGAATGTCTTCAAGGGTGACCTTGTGGCTCTGCGGCACATATTCCAGCGTCACCAGGCCATCGGCAAACTCAGTGCCGGCCGGTGCGCCCTGGTCGTTGACCACGACCACCACATTGTCCCGCTCGTGCAGGCGGATGTGGCGCGGCGAGTCGGAATGTTCAATCAACTGCATGACGCCGCTCCTCAGGAATGCGCTTGGGACAATTTACCGCTGGCTTCAACACCGCCGTTGGTTGGCGGCTCTTTGAGTACCACACGTTTGATCGGGCCAACGATGACCAGATAGCTGAACACCGCGACCAGTGCGTTGGCACCGACGAACACCAGCGCCCATTTGAACGAACCGGTGGAGCTGATGATGTAGCCAATCACGATCGGCGTGGTGATCGAAGCAATGTTGCCGAAAGTGTTGAACAGGCCACCGCTCAGACCGGCGATCTGTTTTGGCGAAGTGTCGGAAACCACCGCCCAACCGAGTGCGCCAACGCCTTTGCCGAAGAAGGCCAGGGCCATGAAGCCAACCACCATCCATTCCACTTCAACATAGTTGCAGGCAACGATGCTGCTGGAAACCAGCAGGCCGGCAATGATCGGCGCTTTGCGCGCGAAGGTCAGCGAGTGGCCCTTGCGCAACAGGTAGTCGGAAATCACCCCGCCGAGTACGCCGCCGATAAAGCCGCAGATTGCCGGCAACGAGGCGATGAAACCAGCCTTGAGAATGGTCATGCCACGCTCTTGCACCAGATACACCGGGAACCAGGTCAGGAAGAAATAGGTGATGCCGTTGATGCAGTACTGGCCCAGATACACGCCGAGCATCATGCGATTGGTCAGCAGTTGACGGATGTAATCCCACTTCGGACCGTCGGACTTTTTGCCCTTCTGATCCATGTCGACCATGCCGCCGTTTTCAGCGATGTGTTTGAACTCGGCTTCGTTGATACGCGGGTGTTCACGCGGGCTGTAGATCACTTTCAGCCAGACCAGCGAGAAGATGATCCCGAGAATCCCCATAACGATAAACACGTGCTCCCAACCGAAGGAATACACGATCCAGCCCATCAGCGGTGCGAACAACACGGTGGCAAAGTATTGCGCCGAGTTGAAGATCGCCGAAGCAGTGCCGCGCTCAGCGGTCGGGAACCATGCGGCGACGATACGCGCATTGCCGGGGAACGAAGGCGCTTCAGCCAGACCGACGAGGAAGCGCAGCATGAACAGCGCAACGATGGCGGTGGACATGCCGAACTCACCGACAAAGCCTTGCAGCACGGTGAACAGCGACCAGGTGAAAATGCTCAGGGCATAAACTTTTTTCGAGCCGAAGCGATCGAGCAACCAGCCACCGGGAATTTGCCCGGCCACGTAGGCCCAACCGAATGCGGAGAAGATGTAGCCGAGGGTGACTGCGTCAATGCCCAGATCTTTTTGCAGGCTGGAGCCGGCAATGGCGATCGTGGCACGGTCGGCGTAGTTGATCGTGGTCACCAGAAACAGCATGAGCAGGATCAAATAGCGGACGTGAGTCGGCTTGGACGATTGCATGTAGAGGTACTCCCACTGATTATTTTTATGCGCGGGTGAATCTTCTTTGGTCTTGCATCTATTCCCTGTAGGAGCTGCCGAAGGCTGCGATCTTTTGATCTTAAAAGATCGCAGCCTTCGGCAGCTCCTACAGGGTTATTGCGTTAATCAGGAACCGATGTAACTGGTCTTCACGACCGTGTAGAACTCTTGCGCATAACGGCCTTGCTCACGTGATCCATAGGATGAACCTTTACGGCCACCGAACGGAACGTGGTAATCGACGCCAGCGGTCGGCAGGTTGACCATCACCATCCCGGCTTGCGAATGACGTTTGAAGTGGTTGGCGTACTTCAGCGAGGTGGTCGCAATACCCGCCGACAAACCGAATTCGGTGTCATTGGCCATCGCCAGCGCCGCGTCGTAATCGGCCACGCGAACGACGTTGGCCACCGGGCCGAAGATCTCTTCACGGCTGATGCGCATCGACGCTTCGCTGTCGGCAAACAGCGTTGGCGCGAGGAAGTAGCCTTCGGTGTCGCAGGTCACCAGACCGCCACCGCTGACTAGACGCGCACCTTCGGACTGACCGATGTCGATGTACTTCATGTCCTGTTCAAGCTGTGCTTGCGAAACCACTGGACCGATGTCGGTGCCGGATTTCAGGGCGTGGCCGACCTTGATCGACTTCATGCGCTCGGCCATGGCTTCAACGAACTTGTCGTGAATCCCGGCGGTGACGATCAAGCGGCTCGACGCTGTGCAACGCTGGCCGGTGGAGTAGAACGCGCTCTGCACCGACAGCTCGACCGCTTGCTTGAGGTCGGCGTCATCGAGAATGATCTGCGGGTTCTTGCCGCCCATTTCCAGCTGAACCTTGGCCTGGCGCGAGACGCAGTTGACCGCGATCTGACGACCCACACCCACCGAACCGGTGAAGCTGATGCCGTCGACTTTCGGGCTCTGCACCAAGGCATCACCGACCACACGGCCGCTGCCCATCACCAGATTGAACACGCCGGCCGGGAAGCCTGCGCGGGAGATGATTTCCGCCAGTGCCCAGGCGCAACCCGGCACCAGATCGGCGGGCTTCAATACCACGCAGTTGCCGTAGGCCAACGCCGGAGCAATCTTCCACGCCGGAATCGCAATCGGGAAATTCCACGGGGTGATCAGACCGACCACGCCCAGTGCTTCGCGGGTCACTTCGACGTTGACGCCCGGACGCACCGACGGCACGTAGTCGCCGGACAGACGCAGGCATTCACCAGCGAAGAACTTGAAGATGTTACCGGCGCGGGTCACTTCGCCGATGGCTTCGGGCAGGGTCTTGCCCTCTTCGCGGGCCAGCAAGGTGCCGAGTTCTTCGCGACGGGCGAGAATTTCCGTGCCGACTTTATCCAGCGAATCGTGACGGGCTTGAATGCCCGAAGTCGAGTACGCCGGGAATGCCGCGCGAGCAGCGTCGATGGCGGCGTGAACCTGAGTCAGGTCAGCCTTGGCATAGTCGCCGATGGTGTCGCTCAGTTCCGACGGGTTGATGTTGGCCGAGTAGTCGGCACCGGCAACCCATTCGCCGTTGATGTAGTTGTCGTAGCGTTTTGCAGTTGTCACAGGGGCAGCCCTCAAATCTCAAAGCCTTCACGCAAAAAGCCGCTGATTGCTCAGCGGCCTCGCTTTTATCGGGTGTTACTGCGCACCTTGCTTGTCGATCAGCGCGGCGAGCATTTCGTACTCTTCGCCAGTCAGGTCGGTCAGCGGTGCCCGCACCGGGCCTGCGTCATAGCCGGCGATTTTCGCGCCTGCCTTGACGATGCTCACGGCATAACCGGCCTTGCGGTTGCGGATGTCGAGGTACGGCAGGAAGAAGTCGTCGATGATCTTGCCGACGGTGGCGTGATCTTCACGAGCGATCGCGTGGTAGAAGTCCATCGCGGTTTTCGGGATGAAGTTGAACACCGCCGAGGAGTAAACCGGCACGCCCAACGCCTTGTAGGCTGCGGCGTAGACTTCGGCGGTCGGCAGACCACCCAGGTAGCTGAAGCGATCACCGAGGCGGCGACGGATCGACACCATCAACTCGATATCGCCCAGACCATCCTTGTAGCCGATCAGGTTCGGGCAGCGCTCGGCCAGACGTTCCAGCAGCGGTGCGTTGAGGCGGCAAACGTTGCGGTTGTAGACGACCACGCCGATGTTGACCGATTTACACACGGCTTCAACGTGAGCGGCAACACCATCCTGGCTCGCTTCGGTCAGGTAGTGCGGCAGCAGCAACAGACCTTTGGCGCCCAGACGCTCGGCTTCTTGAGCGTATTCGATGGCCTGACGAGTCGAACCACCGACACCGGCGAGGATCGGCACACTCGTTGCGCAAGTGTCGACGGCAGTCTTGATGATTTCCGAGTATTCGCTGGCGGCGAGGGAGAAGAACTCACCAGTGCCACCGGCGGCGAACAAGGCTGAAGCGCCATACGGAGCCAGCCATTCCAGGCGTTTGATATAGCCCGCGCGGTTGAAATCGCCCTGCGCGTTGAAATCGGTCACCGGGAAAGACAGCAGGCCGGCAGAGAGGATGGACTTCAGTTCTTGTGGATTCATTATTCGAACACCCTGGTAGCAACGTTTTTTGTGAGTTGATCGTTCAGCCTTCGCTGAAGTTGTAGGTCATCGTACAACTTAAAAGATAACCGTCAACTGCATTTCATCGTTGTGGGTGGTTTTTTGTCGGACAAAAGTGTTTAAGCCCTAGCGCGAATTCTCGCAAAGGCCCGTGATTACTGGGTTCGATTGCAGAAACGTCTGGTCAAGATTCGTTTACTGAGCGCCGTTGCTACGCCGCGTAATGTGTGACGACCGCCACGAAGGATCGTGGCGGATCACTCGAAGGAACCCGAAATGTCCACGAATTACGCTGCTCCGACTCTCTCGAAAATGGCTGCTCAGTCCTCCTGCACCCTCACGCTTCAGCTATCGACGCTGCCTGATGTCTTGATCGTACAAGTCCCGGATTCCAGCGATTTTCCGGCGAACTGGAGCGTCTACCCGATTCTCGGCGACGACCCTGAGGAACCGGAATGGGCAGGTGAGGAAGTGAACACTGGCACTTGGGACGATGCCGAGGACGAGATGGAAAAGCTCACAGGGATCGAGTTGCAGATACCTAAAGAGGCGCTGCGGCCGTACCTGAACAGGGTGGTTGAACTGCGCTACAAGTTTTGCGACGAGTCGAGCATGGAGCCGTTTTCGGAAGTGTTGAGGTTGCGGATCGAAACTTGATCATGATTTTCGATTGACTAGCTCACAACGCTTTGGCACAGGCGCTTCGCGTGATAACCGTTCGTCGAGACTGGTATTTCTTACAGGTGCGTAAGAATGGGTATTCCTGAGCTAATGACGTCAGGAGATAACAAACCGACTCCGATCGTAGTGTGTCATCACTACGCGATTGCAAAGGTTTGATTGGTTATAAAAGGAATTTCGATCATGAATGTTCAAGTAAAAGCACTCGCTCCCCCCCGCCTCCGCGAAGCCATCGAGCACAATGGAGAGTTCACACTCTACGTTCACAACCTGGTTGATCCTGCCCACGGCGAAGTCCAGTCATATCCAAATGTTAGCAAGGGAGACAAGATCACATTCAAGGTCAGCACTTCCACAGGGAATGAATACAGCTGGGAACTTGCCGTAGGGTCACCCGCCGATGCTCCATTTGTATTCGAGATCCCGAAAAAGATATTTGCAGAAAAGCTCGTACCAGGTGCCACCGCTAAATTGAGTTATAGCGTGCAGACCTCGTCAGGTAATACGGCTGAGTCTCCGGATCTGCGGGTTTACCTCAAACACTAATAAATACTAACCCTGCGCCTGCGCCTCTTCATGGGCCTGGCGCAGTCTTTCACGGCTGTTGGTCAGGTGCAGACGCATCGCCGCACGCGCTGCATCGGAATCCTGACGGGCAATCGCGTCGTAGATTTCTTCGTGCTCACGGCTCAGGCGACTCATGTAGTGCTGTTGATCATCATGGGCCAATCGCGCCGAATTCAGCCGCGTACGCGGAATGATGCTGGTGCCCAGGTGGGTCATGATGTCGGTGAAGTAGCGGTTGCCGGTGGACAGGGCGATTTCCAGGTGGAAAGCAAAGTCCGACGCCACAGCATCACTGGCATGGGCAGCGCTTTCATTAAGCGCATCGAGCGCGGCGCGCATGGTCGCCAGTTGCTCGGCGCTGCGACGTTGCGCGGCAAGGCCGGCAGATTCGACTTCGAGGCTGATGCGCAATTCGAGGATGGCCAGAACATCACGCAGGGTGACGACGGTGGCCGGATCGATACGGAAACCGCTCGGACTTGGCGTGTCGAGTACGAAGGTGCCGATGCCGTGGCGAGTTTCCACTTGGCCGGCTGCCTGCAAACGGGAAATCGCCTCGCGCACCACGGTGCGGCTGACGCCATGGGCTTCCATGATCGCCGACTCGGTAGGCAATTTGTCACCGCGTTTAAGCAGGCCATCGCGGATCTGCTCGCTCAGCACCGTCACCAGTTCCTGGGCCAGACTGCGGCGCTTGCGCGGGAGACGCGGGGTGTCGATCAGGTTTTCCATGGTGTGCATCTAGTCTCGAAAATTCGGCTTGTGGGCATCATAGCTCAAGCGGGTTGTACGATCACTTTCCATTTCCATACAAAACCTGTGGGAGCTGGCTTGCCAGCGATGAGGCCATACCTGTCGATGAAGATGTCGACTAAACCGACGCCATCGCTGGCAAGCCAGCTCCCACATGGGATGTGTGTTGATCAGGCAGTCACGGTCTGTTCAACCAAATGCCCGCTCTCGATCCGCACATGCCGTGGATGGAAGCGTTTCAAACTGCTGCGATGGCCGACGCTGACAATGCTCAGCCCCGGTATCTGATCAATCAACGCCTGATACAGCGTCGCTTCATCTTCCTCGTCCATCGCCGAAGTCGCTTCGTCCATGTACAACCACTGCGGTGCGTAAAGCAGCGCACGGGCGAAGGCCAAGCGTTGCTGTTCACCCGGCGAGAGCATGCGTTGCCAGTGATTGGCCTCGTCCAGCCGCGCGACCAGATGCGGCAAACGGCAGGTTTCCAGCACCTGTGCATAACGTTCAGACGCGTAGGTGTCACCCGGTTGTGGATAACTCAGTGCCTCGCGCAGGGTGCCGATCGGCAGATACGGCTTTTGCGGCAGGAACAGATACCGCGCCGCCGGCAAGCGGATGTTGCCGTGCCCCGCCGGCCACAAATGCCCCATCGCCCGCAACAGCGTCGACTTGCCGCTGCCGGAACGGCCGCTGAGCATGACCCGATCACCCGGCTCAACGGTCATGTCGGCATTGGTCAACAGATGACGACCATCGGCCAGGTCCAGACCAAGGTTATGCACCTGCAGTTCGCTGCCCTGATTCTGCACGTCGATCGCCGGGGTGCGCTCTTCGTTGTCGGTCATGGCCTGGCGGAAACTCAGCAAACGATCACAGGTTGCGCGCCACGCGGCCAGATCCGAATACGCACTGATGAACCAGCTGAAATTCTCCTGCACGTTGCCGAATGCCGAGTTGATTTGCATCAGCTCACCCAGTTCGATCTTGCCCGCCAGATAACGTGGGGCCGCGACGATGAACGGGAAGATGATTGCGATCTGGCCGTAGCCGGAAGTGAAGAACGTCAGGCGCTTGGATACGCGCATGATGTCCCAGAAGTTGTGCCAGACCAGCCCGAAACGGCTGCTCAAACGACGATTTTCGTTCGGTTCACCGTTATACAAGGCGATGCTTTCAGCGTTCTCGCGCACGCGCACCATGGAGAAACGCAGGTCTGCTTCGAAACGTTGTTGCTGGTTGTTCAGGCCGATCAAGCGTCGACCGATCAGGTGCGTCAGCCAACTGCCGACGGCGGCATAAATCAGCGCACACCAGAACATGTAGCCGGGAATCTCGATGCCGAACACTTCGATGCTGCCGGAAACGCCCCACAAAATGATCGAGAACGACACCAGACTGACCACCGTGCGAATCAGCCCGAGGCCAAGGCTCAGGGTGTTGGCGGTAAAGGTGTTGAGGTCTTCGGAAATCCGCTGGTCGGGGTTATCGGTGTAACCGCCCTGCTCCAGCTGATAGTAGTTCTTGTGGCCGAGCCAGCGCTTGAAGTGGTTCTCGGTCAGCCACGCCCGCCAGCGAATCGTCAGCATCTGCGTCAGGTACAGGCGATACACCGCGCCGAGAATCGCCACCGTGGCGATGCCGCAGAAATACAGGATCAACTGCCAGAACGCCGCTTCGTCCTTCTTTTGCAGAGCGTTGTAAAAATCCTTGTACCAACTGTTGATCCACACCGAGATCGCCACGCTGAACAGCGACAACGCGATCACGGCAATCAGCAATGTCCAGGCCTTGCCCTTCTCTTCGCTGCGCCAGTAAGGCGTGGTCATCGCCCACACTTTACGAAAAAACTGCCCGCGCACAGCATCGTTGACCGCGGAATATTCAGCGTTCTGATTCATGGATAAGGCTCGATATAGAAAAGAACAGACACGCACCGATCATAGATGATCGGTGCGTTTTATCGCGAGGGCTGGCGATAGTCGTTCAGCGCAGGTTCAGCGACGAACCGGGCGCTTCTGCAGTTTGCGCTGCAGGGTGCGGCGGTGCATGCCCAGGGCACGGGCAGTGGCGGAGATGTTGCCTTCGTGTTCGGTGAGCACACGCTGGATGTGTTCCCATTGCAGGCGGTCAACCGACATCGGGTTTTCCGGCACCAGACTGTCGAGATCAGCATGCTCGGAGAGCAACGCGGCCAGCACGTCGTCGGCGTCGGCCGGTTTGCACAGGTAGTTGCAGGCGCCGCGCTTGATCGCTTCGACTGCGGTGGCAATGCTCGAATATCCGGTGAGAATCACCACGCGCATTTCCGGGTCCAGCTCCAGCAGCTTGGGCAGCAGTACCAGACCGGAATCGCCGTCCATTTTCAGATCGAGCGCAGCGTAATCAGGCAGATCGGCCTGGGCGATGGTCAGGCCTTCTTCGGCGGAACCGGCGGTGCTGACGCGAAAGCCACGGCGAGCCATGGCACGGGCCATGACGCGGGTGAAGGTTGCGTCGTCGTCGACCAGCAGCAAATGCGGCAGTTCTTCGCCTTCGACTTGGATTTCGTCACTCATGTTGGTCTCCTCGGGCGCCGTGGGGCAGGCGCAGCTCGGTGAGCGTGCCGCCTTCCTCATGACTATAGAGTTTCACTGAGCCGCCGGCGCGTGTCACGCTGGCCTTGCTCAAAAACAGGCCCAGGCCGAAACCTTTGCCCTTGGTGGTAAAAAACGGTTTGCCGATCTGCTCAGCGATGGCCAGCGGCACGCCGGCGCCGTGGTCACGAATGCTGATGGTCAGGTTCTCGACGTCCCAGTCCAGGGTCACTTTGAGGTTTTCCGGGCAGGCATCGGCGGCGTTGTTGAGCAGATTCAGCAAGGCCTGGGTCAGATCCGGCGGCGGCGCCATGCGCGGCACGGTGCCTTGGCCGAGACGGTGGAAGCGATAACTGGCCTCCGGACGCATCAGGTGCCAGCGGTTCAGCGCTTCATCGAGCCAGTCGGTGACGTCCTGCATCTCGACCGCCAGACGCCGGTTGGCCTCGGCGGCGCGCACCAGTTGCTGCAAGGTTTCTTTGCAGAGTTTGACCTGATCCTGCAGCACCTTCAGGTCGTCCTGCAGCATCGGGTCAGGATGGTCCTGCTGCATTTCCTTGAGCAACACGCTCATGGTCGCCAGCGGTGTGCCCAGTTCATGGGCGGCGCCAGCGGCCTGGGTGGCGACGGCGAGCAATTGCTGATCACGCAGGCCTTCTTCACGGCGGATAGCGCGTAATTCTTCCTGACGGCGCAGCTCCTCAGCCATACGCGCGGCGAAGAAGGTGATCACCGCCGCGGCGAGCGCGAAGCTCAGCCACATGCCGTAGATCTGCAGATTCTCGCGGGCGACCGGCAGGGTTTCCAGCGGATAGAACCGCGTCAGCATCACCGTGTACAGCGCCAGCGCGATGCCGGAGAGGATCACCGAATAGCGCCACGGCAGTGTCACCGCGGCGATGGTCAGCGGTACCAGATAATAGGAAACAAACGGGTTGGTCGAACCGCCGGAGAAGTACAGCAGCGCACTGTGGATCACCAGATCGCAGGCCAGTTGCAGCGCATATTCGAGTTCGGTCACTGGCCACGAGGTACGCAAACGCACCGCGGTAAACACGCAGAGCAGCGTCGAGCAGCCAAGGGTCATTGCCAGTTGCACCCACGGCAACGGCAGCAGTTGCAGCCAGTAGGCCAGGCCTACAGAACCGGCCTGCGCGGCGAGCACCAGAGTGCGAATAAAAGTCAGCCGCCAGAGGTTCTGGCGAGTGGCGGAAGTCAATTGTACGGGGGCGAGCATGAGCTCTCCTGATGAGCGCTCCAGGCGGATCGCACGGAGTATAACCAAGCCACGGCCTTGAGAGGCGAAAGTGCGGCAAACGACCACATGGCGAAGACATCTTCGGCGGCTATAAGGGCCTCTTCGCGAGCAAGCTCGCTCCCACAGGGGGGAATGCATTTCAAAGGTGGCAGCGAGCCTGCTCGCGAAGGGCTGCACAGCTGACCCGCCGATGTGTATAGAAGTTGTAACTGGGCGAACCGGATCATAAAAGCTAGAGTCTGATGGTTTCACGCAGGCCCCCGAACCATCACCTGCGCCCTCATCAAGGAGCTTTCATGCACACATTCCGCCGCAGCGCCGCCCTTCTCGCCCTGACCGTCGGCAGCATCGCCAGCCTTCCGGCCCTGGCCGCCGATGAGCTGCACTACAACCAGATTTCCCTGCGCGCCGAAGTCAGCACGGAAGTCGCCCGCGACCTGATGATCGTCACCCTCTACACCGAAGAGCAAAACACCGACCCGGCGAAACTCGCCGCCGACGTCAGCACCACCATGAACAAGGCACTGGCCCAGGCCAAGCAAGTCAAAGACATCACCTTGCGCCAAGGCAGCCGCAACAGTTACCCGATCTACGACACCAAAGGCCAGAAGATCACCGGCTGGCGTGAACGCGCCGAACTGCGCCTGGAAAGCGCCGACTTCGCCGCCCTGTCCAAACTCACCGGCGAACTGCTGGGCGACCTGAAAATGGGCGGCATGGACTTCGCCATCGCCGACCCGACCCGCAAGTCCAGTGAAGACCAGTTGCTCAAAGAAGCCGTGACCGCCTTCAAAAACCGCGCGCAACTGGCCACTGATGCACTGGGCGGCAAGGGTTACAAAATCGTCAACCTGAACCTCAACAGCAACGGTTATCCACAACCGTACCTGCGCGCACCGATGATGATGAAAGCGGCGGCGATGGACTCGGCGCCAGTGACGCCGGAAGTTGAAGCGGGCACCAGTCAGGTCAGCATGACCGCTGATGGCTCGATTGAAGTGTTGATGCAGTGATCTGAAGAGGGCTGAATGAAAAACCGGCGATCAGAGCATGGTCGCCGGTTCCACCCTACAACCCCCGCAAAGCAGGCGACAACGTTGATAGGTCAGACAAGACTTCTACTGTTCTAGAGGTTTAAGTGCCAATCTCATCGACGATGCGCTGTGCATCTTCCCTCGTAGCGCATAACTGTGAATAAGGGGTTCCGTCCTTATAAAAAACTTGAAAGCGGGAGAAGCCCCATTCATATTCGTAAATCCTGAAGGCTTTGTAGTCAGTAATAATCGGATAACTCATGGTCAAGTCCTTATGTGTTTTCGTTCAAGCCTCGAAGTCGCTCCTTGCAGTAGCGAAACGTACTCGGCTTGAAGAAATACTCAGGCGCATTGGAAAGATTATCTACTGTCATAAATTACAGGTTTGCGGTGAGCTTCATATCGAATTGAAATAAGCCATTGAATCAAGCATTCATCTGCTTATGAAACCAAAAAACCGGGCCGTTACCGGTGATAATCACCATTCTTGTACCTGGATTTTTGGTGCATGAACCTGCTCCATAGCGAGCACGCTCGCGCCTACAAAGGGAACGCGTCCCAAATGTGGGAGCGAGCCTGCTCGCGAAGAACGATAACGCGGTCTCAGGTCTGCGGATCAACCCGATCCAGCGCCCGATTCACCGCCAGCTCCGCCAGCATGATGATCTGCTGAATCGCCAACGCCGTACTACGCTCGGGCCGGCCCAACTGATCGGCAAAGTTACCGGTTAACGTGTTCGCCGACGCCAGTGATTCACAGGCATGCGCCAGCAGGCTTTCGGTGTCGATGTTTGGCTGGATCAGGAACATCGTGCTGGGTTGCCGGGGCTTGACCGGGTCGGGGCTGAGATAGAAATCCAGGGCGCGTTTGATGGCTTCGCGGGTTTTGATCTGGTCGTCGGCGCGGATGGCGTCTTCGAGTGGGGTATCGAGGGGTGGGTCAGGTATCAATTTATCCATGGAAAATTTCCTTATTAACTGACGCCATTCATTTCCGATCTCACTCGAGAAATGAGGTGGCAACTATGTACGGAGTGAGATTACCGGTAAGGAAACCAACCCGGCCGGACAAAAGTCCGCCCGTACATAGCCGCCATAAAAACTGCTGACAGCATGAGCTGGCGGCGATTATGGAGGGGCTTGTGCAGGTTTCCAAATTCAATAACCGGGAATCTCACCTCCCGATCGCCGAGTCTTCAGCGACGCCCAAAGACTAGAGAGCCCACGTCCGACGGACAACCTGAAAACCTTGTGGGAAGGTTCTGGTTATCTGACACAGATTTAAACAGCCAAAAGCC
>NZ_AKJR01000080.1:0-4461 GCF_000282235.1 Pseudomonas sp. GM24
TTTCTGGGCCGGCACTCCGGGCGTCTGGAAAAAGTGACCCGCCGTAAGGGCGGAACCCTAATCAGCAACACCCGCAGCAACGGATCCACCCCAAAAAATTGACCAAAACCCCACCCCCATGCTCTCCTACACAACTTGTTACGGGTGCCCTTCACAGGGTGAAACGGGAAACCGGTGAATCATGTGCTTTACTCAAGCCCATGTCAGTCCGGTGCTGCCCCCGCAACGGTAAGCGAGCGAAGCGTCAAAACCACTGTGTCAGCAAGGCATGGGAAGGTGACGCTTGCAGGTCGGCCTGACGCCAACCCCTCGTGAGCCCGGAGACCGGCCCGCAACACACAGCCCGCATTTTGTGCGTCGCTGAACATAACAAACCCGCGGTGGGCGGGCGCTGTTCGAACCTCTGCGAGCCCGACCCGCAGGGGTTTTCATGCGCTCGATTCACCCACTGACACTCCAGAGGGAAGCGCCATGTCGATCATCAGCAGCACCGGCAGCAACACGGACAAAATCGTCAGCACCACCACCCTGAGCCAACGCCTGAGCGCTGCGATCTTCGCGTCGATCCTCGGCGCCAGCCTGGTCTACTTCGCCGGTTTCTCGCACATCGAGGCGGTGCACAACGCCGCTCACGATACCCGTCACAGCGCGGCGTTCCCGTGCCACTGAGACCTGCCGACATGATCAAGCGTATTGCGCAAACCGCAGGTTTCACCGGCCTGCTGGCCGCCCTGCTCCTCACTCTGCTGCAAAGCTTCTGGGTTTCACCGCTGATTATTCAGGCTGAAACCTACGAGAAAGCCGAGCCGGTGGCTGTTCATGAACACGCCGAAGGCGCCATGGCCGGCCACACCCACGATACAGAAGCCTGGGAGCCGGAAGACGGCTGGCAGCGCGTGGTTTCGACCACAGGCGGCAATCTGGTGGTGGCTGTCGGTTTCGCCCTGATGCTCGCGGGCCTCTACACCCTGCGCGCGCCGACCAAAACCTCGCAAGGCCTGCTCTGGGGTCTGGCCGGTTACGCGACCTTCGTCCTCGCGCCAACCCTGGGCCTGCCGCCCGAGTTGCCGGGCACCGCTGCCGCTGATCTGGCCTCACGACAAATGTGGTGGATCGGCACGGCCGCTTCGACCGCTGTCGGCCTGTCGCTGATCGTGTTCAGCCGCCACTGGCTGATGAAGATCCTTGGTGTGGCCATCCTCGCCGTGCCGCACGTGATCGGCGCGCCGCAGCCGCAAGTGCATTCGATGCTCGCGCCGGAAGCACTGGAAGCCCAGTTCAAAATCGCTTCGCAGCTAACCAACGTAGTGTTCTGGCTGGCCCTGGGCCTGATCAGCGCCTGGTTGTTCCGGCGCAAAAGCGATGGTCAATACCACGTATGACCGATGACAGCGCAGTGCCGACCTTCGTGATCGGCCTGGGCTGCCAGCGCGGCTGCCCGGCCAGCACGCTGCGCGCATTGCTTGACCAAGCCTTACAGGCACACCGAATCGAGCTGCAAGCGGTCAAGGCGTTGGCCAGCATCGACTTGAAGCGCGACGAGCCAGGGCTGCAAGAACTTGCCGCGCAACTGGCCCTGCCCTTGCTGTATTTCAGCAGCGAGGAATTGGCCACTTATCAGCAACGACTCAGTCACCATTCGCAAATCGCCTTCGAACGCACCGGTTGCTACGGCGTCGCCGAAAGTGCGGCACTGGCCCTCGCCGAACAGTTGATTCAGGCACCGGCAAAACTGCTGATTTCCCGGCAGAAATACGCCCAGGCCACGTTGGCATTGGCCGGCGCGGCGTAAAATCCCGATAATCCCCGCCATTGATCATGAGCAATCTTCATCTGAAGCGTTGTTGCACCTCTTTTCCAAGGATTTAACGATGACTGTCTACTTCATCGGCGCCGGCCCCGGCGACCCGGAATTGATCACCGTGAAAGGCCAGCGGCTGATCCGCAGTTGCCCGGTGATTATCTATGCAGGTTCGTTGGTGCCGGCAGCGGTGCTCGACGGCCATCAAGCCGAGACGGTGGTCAACAGCGCTGAGCTGCACCTCGAACAGATCATCGAACTGATCAAAACCGCGCATGCCAACAGCCAGGATGTGGCGCGGGTGCATTCCGGCGATCCGAGTCTGTATGGCGCGATTGGTGAGCAGATTCGTTATCTGCGTGAGCTGGATATTCCGTTTGAGGTCATTCCCGGGGTGACCGCGACCGCTGCGTGTGCGGCGTTGCTTGGCGCGGAACTGACACTACCGGACGTGTCGCAGAGCGTGATTCTGACCCGCTACGCCGATAAAACCGCCATGCCGGCCGGTGAGGAATTGGGCAGCCTGGCGCAACACGGCGCAACCATGGCGATTCATCTGGGGGTCAACCATCTGGAGAAGATTCTGGCGGAGCTGTTGCCTCATTACGGCGCAGACTGCCCGATTGCGGTGATCCACCGGGCGACGTGGCCGGATCAGGATTGGGTGGTGGGGACGCTGGCGGATATTGCCGGGAAGGTTGAGGCCAAAGGGTTTCGGCGTACGGCGTTGATTCTGGTGGGACGCGTGTTGGGCAGTGAGGTTTTTAGCGAGTCATCGTTGTATCGCGCCGGGCATGCTCACCTCTATCGCCCATGAAGCCTGCTCGCGAATGCATTCCTGAATGTCACCCATAAAAAAACGGCGCTCACGGGGCGCCGTTTTTCATGTCCGCAGCGAACACCTTAGTAGTAGGCGTTTTCTTTCTGCGTGTGGTCGGTCACGTCGCGAACGCCCTTGAGCTCCGGGATGCGCTCGAGCAAGGTGCGCTCGATGCCTTCCTTCAAGGTCACGTCCGCCTGGCCGCAGCCCTGGCAACCGCCACCGAACTGCAGAACGGCGATGCCGTCTTCAACCACATCGATCAGGCTGACCTGACCGCCGTGGCTGGCCAGACCCGGGTTGATTTCGGTTTGCAGGTAATAGTTGATGCGCTCGTTGACCGGGCTGTCAGCGTTGACCATCGGTACTTTGGCGTTTGGCGCCTTGATGGTCAGTTGACCGCCCATGCGGTCGGTGGCGTAGTCGACCACGGCGTCATCGAGAAACGCTTCGCTGAAGTGATCGATATACGCGGTGAAGCTTTTCAGCCCCAGCGCGGTGTCTTCAGGTTTTTCTTCGCCCGGCTTGCAGTAGGCAATGCAGGTTTCGGCGTACTGGGTGCCAGGCTGGGTGATGAAGACGCGGATGCCGATGCCCGGGGTGTTCTGCTTGGAGAGCAGATCAGCCAGGTAATCGTGGGCGGCGTCGGTAATGGTAATAGCGGTCATGGAAACTCCTCGCAGGCTTGGGCGCAGTTTACGCCAATCGTTGCGCCGGACAAAGTCCTAGTATTTTTGTCGGGAAAGATTCTCGTCAGGCTCTTCGTCGATTTGCGCCTTGAGCCAGCGAAAGCTGCGCTTTTCCACCCACTCGTAGCTCAACCAGGAGCCGACACCGATGGCCAGCGCGCAGACGACAAACATCAAATACGGGTTGATGCCGTAGCGCCGGGCCAGAAAACCGCCTGCCGACAGCACCAGAACGTGCATCAGGTACACCGAATACGAGCAATCACCGAGCAGTTTGAGTACCCGACTGCGCTCGACATAACGCTCAAGTGAGATACACGCCATCACCAGCACGGCGCTCGGCACACCCCAGTTCAGCAACCTCGGCGCCGGCGGCAACTGATAGATCGTCAGCAATACCGCCACGATTGCCGCCAGCGGCAGCCACAGTCCCGCACCGATCCAGCCCCGGCGATAAAGCATGCCGATGCCAATCCCCAGCAGGAATTCATAGACGATGTCCGAACGATAGAACTCGCTGATCCAGCCAAACCCGGTCCAGGTCTGACACACGGCGAACAACAGCGCCGCGACCACCAACAGACGCACCTGCAAGCGAAACAACAGCGCCCAGGCAAACAGCACGTAGAAAAGGATTTCGTAATTCAACGTCCAGCCGACATTGAGCGTCGGGTAGATGCCGTAACCGCCGGGGTTCTCGGTAGGAATGAACAGCAACGACAACAGCAGATGGCCCCAGTCCACCGTTTGATCCGGCAATATGGGCTGGGCAAACACCACCAGCAGCGCCATCAATAGCGTGTAGAGCCAATACGCCGGAACGATGCGAAACAGCCGATACAAGAGAAAACGCGCCGGCGGCAGCGGTTTGTTTTCGGTCGAGAGGAAAATCACCAGGCCGCTGATGACAAAGAAAATATCGACCCCCACCGCTCCTTTATCGATGAACAGTTGCCCGATCGGTCCGTGTGCCTTGAAGTCGAAGAAAATCTGCATGAAGTGATGGCAGACCACCGTCCACGCGGCCAGCGCACGCAGGGCTTGCACTGAAATCAACATCACCTGCTCCCGATCACACCCTCAAATTCACCTCAATCCCTGTAGGAGCTGCAGCACGCGGCGATCTTTCGATCTTGATTTTGAAAGATCAA
>NZ_AKJR01000080.1:4482-41075 GCF_000282235.1 Pseudomonas sp. GM24
TCGACAGCTCCTACAGGGTTTTGCGGTGTTGCTTGAAGTTGGGACAGCAAGCCAATCTGAATCGATCAAAGATTCTCGTAGCGGTTCATGTCCAGCACACCCTCTTCCACCGGATCGGTTTCGTGGATGTACTGACTCAAATCGTGGAAATAGAACCAGAATTGCGGATGACTGCGCCGAATTCCCCAACGTTCGACGATTTTCTCGAAGCGGTTGGCATCTTTGGCGTTTTCCATGGCATCGACAAATTCCGCCACTTGGTCGGCAGGAATGTTGAACATGAAGTTCGGATAACTGCTGAGCACGCCCGGATAAATCGTGATCGTGTCCAGCCCTGGCTGATAGCGCAGCGACTCACCAAGCAGGAACGCCACGTTGCTGTGCGCACGGTTGCGCAGCAGGCTGTAGACCTCGCGCTTGCCGTTGGCCGTTTCTATGCGCAGCATGGTCGCTTCCGGCAACTGGTCGATCACCTTCAAGCCGGCCGCCGGGCGCGACGTCAGGCGACTCAGCGCCTGCTCGGCATTTTGCAGCGCCGGGTCAATATTTGGCCGTGAGCAGTAAGCGCCGTCGCAACGGTTGATCGGATCGGGCCGCGCGTTGAGGTCGCCGTAACGCGCCAGCAATTGCATGGCGAAGTCGTATTTCGGATCCTTTTCATCGAGCTTCAGCGCCGTCGGCTTGTCGTCATCGATCGCCTCATAATCGAGCCACATCTTGAACTGGCCGCTGCTCTGGTACCAATCGTCGAGGTAATCCTCGCGGGAATCGGCGGGCATCAGGCGCAGGAAGTTCTGCTCGGCGCCATTACGGATCAAGTCGAAATAAAGACGGGTTTGCGCCTGATGCGAAACGTTGCCGAACACGTCGAAGTTGACTGCCAACTGGTAATAGGTGCGCTCGAGCAAGGGATAGTCGAACAGCCACATTGTCTGCGGCACCTCGCCAATCAGGCCTTTGGTCACCGAAGCGCTGTCGAAGTGACGGAAAATGCTCAGCAACGCGTTGTCGTTGCCGGCCCACAGGGTCGACCAGCTCGGCGCGGGCAGATCGGCGTAGCTGTCGCGGCGCAGCGCTTCGTACTCATTACGTTTGTTGCGGTAGTTGTGCCACAAGCTCAAAACGCTGCCGACATCGTCGTTCTGCCCGGGCATGGCCAACAACGGCGTGGCCTGGCCGCGATAGTTCGGGTCGGTGATATAGAGGTCGTGTTCCGGCGCCTGGAACAGCGCCCAGAAGTTGTCGCGGATCACGTCGGTCGCGATCTGTCCCCGGCACACCGGCCCGCGAATAAAGGTGCGGACGAAGTATTCGGCGTTATCGAGCATAAATTGATATCGCGCCTGGGCCGGAATCGCTTCGAACGTCGCGAATGGATTGGCACGGCTCTGCGGGCCGTAACCGGGCAAGGCATTGACCTGCCAGTTGCCGCTGTAGAACAGGCTTTTCACCCGCGCCATCTTCGCCGCGCTCAGCGGATAGGTGATGTGGGTTTTATGCACAATCACGCCCTGCACCGGCCACAAGCGGTAATACACCTGAGTACCCGGATCGTCGTTGGGACGACGGGTGGCGATCAGGTCGATCGGCTGACCGCTCGGCGTGCGCGAACGCACCCACTGGAAGTAATGCCCCGGCTCGCCGTCCTTGAAATAAATGTGCGCGAGGTACCAGTGCTCGTACAACCAGCGGCCGACCAGACGTTGCCGTGCCCCCGGCATGTTGAGCAGGTTTTCCCACTGGACGATTTGCAGCGCCTCTTTCGCGCTCGGCGCCAGGCCTTGTTCGTCAATCGGCGCTCCGGATGCCAGCCAACGCTGCAACGTCTGATATTGCTGATCGGTCAACCCGGTCACCGCCAGCGGCATGCCTTCTTTCGGGTGAGCGCCGGCGTAACCTTCAAACTCGGCGGGCAGCGCGCACATATTCTGGCGGTTCAGGCCCAGCACGATCTCTTCCGGGAGTTTGGCGTTCGGTGTCAGCGGCGTCTTGTGCCCGAGTTCGAGCATGCGCGCCATCAGTGCAGCCTGACTGCCTTGGGCGTCGAGCACCGAATAGAAATCTTTCTGCTGCCAGGCGTGCTTGCCGAAGGCGTCGTAATACAGTCGGGTGGTCGGCGCCGCGACAGTGCGCTCGCCGTCATAGACCGGCATTTTGCTCGCACCACGGGCCGCGCCTTCGCCACTGCCCAGATTCAACTGGCAAGCGGAGTCGTAGCACGCATGACAGGCTACGCACTTCTCGGTGAAGATTGGCTGGATGTCGCGGACGTAAGAAATCGAAGGAGAAATGGCCGGTGCAGTCGCTGGCTCTTGCGCCACGGCGCCCCAGCTGAGAAACAGCAACACAAAACCAATGACGCGGTAAGACATGCTGCTGATCCCGATTGTTAAAAAAAACGCCGCGATTCTACATTATGACGCTCGCACCAACATGAGCGATATTCATGCAAAAGCCCCGCATGCTCTAAAACCGCACAGGTTTGCTATGATCCCGCTCCTTCGTAATGGTCTTTCCGAGTAGTCCAAATGTCCGATCGCAGCGTCCGCCTTCAAGCTCTCAAGCAAGCTCTCAAAGAGCGCATCCTGATACTCGACGGCGGCATGGGCACGATGATCCAGAGCTACAAGCTCGAAGAGCAGGATTATCGCGGCAAACGCTTCGCGGATTGGCCGAGTGACGTCAAGGGCAACAACGACCTGCTGGTGATCACCCGTCCGGACGTGATCGGCGGCATCGAGAAAGCCTACCTGGATGCCGGTGCCGACATCCTCGAAACCAACACTTTCAACGCCACGCGCATTTCCATGGCCGACTACGGCATGGAAGAACTGGCCTACGAATTAAACGTAGAAGGCGCACGTCTGGCGCGCAAGATTGCCGACGCCAAGACCGCCGAGAACCCGGCCAAGCCACGTTTCGTCGCTGGCGTGCTCGGTCCTACGAGTCGCACCTGTTCGCTGTCGCCGGACGTCAACAACCCCGGCTATCGCAACGTCACCTTCGATGAGCTGGTGGAAAACTACACCGAAGCCACCAAAGGTCTGATCGAGGGCGGCGCCGACCTGATCCTGATCGAAACCATTTTCGACACCCTCAACGCCAAAGCGGCGATCTTCGCCGTGCAAGGTGTGTTCGAAGAACTGCACATCGAACTGCCGATCATGATTTCCGGGACAATCACCGACGCCTCCGGCCGTACCCTCTCGGGCCAGACCACCGAAGCGTTCTGGAACTCGGTGGCGCACGCCAAGCCGATTTCTGTAGGTCTGAACTGCGCGCTCGGCGCCAGTGAACTGCGTCCGTACCTGGAAGAGCTGTCGAACAAGGCCAGCACTCATGTGTCCGCGCACCCGAACGCCGGCCTGCCGAACGAATTCGGCGAGTACGACGAACTGCCGTCGGAAACCGCCAAAGTCATCGAAGAATTCGCCCAGAGCGGCTTCCTCAACATCGTCGGCGGCTGCTGCGGCACCACGCCGGGGCACATTGAAGCCATTGCCAAAGCCGTCGCCGGTTATGCGCCGCGGCAGATTCCGGACATTCCCAAGGCTTGCCGCCTGTCGGGTCTGGAACCGTTCACCATCGATCGCAGCTCGCTGTTCGTCAACGTTGGCGAGCGCACCAACATCACCGGTTCTGCCAAATTCGCCCGCCTGATCCGTGAAGACAATTACACCGAAGCGCTGGAAGTCGCCCTGCAGCAGGTCGAGGCCGGCGCGCAGGTGATCGACATCAACATGGACGAAGGCATGCTCGATTCGAAGAAGGCCATGGTGACCTTCCTCAATCTGATCGCCGGTGAACCGGACATCTCCCGCGTGCCGATCATGATCGACTCCTCTAAATGGGAAGTCATCGAAGCCGGCCTCAAGTGCATTCAGGGCAAGGGCATCGTCAACTCGATCAGCATGAAAGAAGGCGTCGAGCAGTTCATCCACCACGCCAAACTGTGCAAGCGCTACGGCGCGGCGGTGGTGGTGATGGCGTTCGACGAAGCCGGCCAGGCCGACACCGAAGCGCGCAAAAAAGAAATCTGCAAACGCTCCTACGACATTCTGGTCAACGAAGTCGGCTTCCCGCCGGAAGACATCATCTTCGACCCGAACATCTTCGCCGTCGCCACTGGCATCGAAGAACACAACAACTACGCGGTGGACTTCATCAACGCCTGCGCCTACATCCGCGACGAACTGCCGTACGCGCTGACGTCGGGCGGCGTGTCCAACGTGTCGTTCTCGTTCCGGGGCAACAACCCGGTGCGTGAGGCGATCCACTCGGTGTTCCTGCTGTATGCGATCCGCGCAGGCCTGACCATGGGCATCGTCAACGCCGGGCAGCTGGAGATCTACGATCAGATCCCGCAGGAACTGCGCGACGCTGTGGAAGACGTGATCCTCAACCGCACGCCGGAAGGCACCGACGCCCTCCTCGCCATCGCCGACAAGTACAAGGGCGACGGCAGCGTCAAGGAAGCCGAAACCGAAGAGTGGCGCAACTGGGACGTCAACAAGCGTCTGGAACATGCGCTGGTCAAAGGCATCACCACGCACATCGTTGAAGACACCGAAGAGTCGCGTCAGTCGTTCGCGCGCCCCATCGAAGTGATCGAAGGCCCGCTGATGTCGGGCATGAACATCGTCGGTGACCTGTTCGGCGCCGGTAAGATGTTCCTCCCGCAGGTAGTGAAATCCGCCCGGGTGATGAAGCAGGCTGTGGCGCACTTGATCCCGTTCATCGAATTGGAAAAAGGCGACAAGCCGGAAGCCAAGGGCAAGATCCTCATGGCGACGGTGAAGGGCGACGTGCACGACATCGGCAAGAACATTGTCGGCGTGGTACTCGGTTGCAACGGCTATGACATCGTCGACCTCGGCGTAATGGTGCCGGCGGAGAAGATTCTGCAGGTCGCCAAAGAACAGAAGTGCGACATCATCGGCCTCTCCGGCCTGATCACGCCGTCGCTGGACGAAATGGTTCACGTTGCCCGTGAGATGCAGCGTCAGGATTTCCATCTGCCGCTGATGATCGGTGGCGCGACCACTTCCAAAGCGCACACTGCGGTGAAGATCGAACCGAAGTACAGCAACGATGCCGTGGTTTACGTGACCGACGCTTCCCGCGCGGTCGGCGTGGCCACGCAGTTGCTGTCGAAAGAATTGAAGGCCGGTTTCGTCGAGAAAACCCGTCTGGAATACGTCGATGTACGCGAACGCACCTCGAACCGCAGTGCCCGTACCGAGCGCTTGAGCTACGCCGCGGCCATCGCCAAGAAGCCGCAGTTCGACTGGGCAACTTATGAGCCGGTCAAACCGACCTTCACCGGCAGCAAGGTGCTGGACAACATCGACCTTAAAGTCCTCGCTGAATACATCGACTGGACGCCGTTCTTTATCTCTTGGGATCTGGCCGGCAAATTCCCGCGCATCCTTGAAGACGAAGTGGTCGGTGAGGCCGCCACCGCGCTGTACAAGGACGCGCAGGAAATGCTCGCCAAGCTGATCGACGAGAAGCTGATCAGCGCCCGTGCGGTGTTCGGTTTCTGGCCGGCCAATCAGGTGCATGACGACGACATCGAACTGTACGGCGATGACGGCAAGCCATTGGCCAAGTTGCATCACCTGCGCCAGCAGATCATCAAGACCGACGGCAAGCCGAACTTCTCGCTGGCCGACTTCGTTGCGCCGAAAGACAGCGAAGTGACCGACTACGTCGGCGGTTTCATCACCACCGCCGGCATCGGCGCCGAGGAAGTGGCCAAGGCTTATCAGGACGCTGGCGACGATTACAACTCGATCATGGTCAAAGCGCTGGCCGACCGTTTGGCCGAAGCCTGCGCCGAATGGCTGCACCAGCAAGTGCGTAAAGAGCACTGGGGTTACGCCAAGGACGAAGTGCTCGATAACGACGCGCTGATCAAAGAGCAATACAGCGGCATCCGCCCTGCTCCGGGTTACCCGGCCTGCCCGGATCACACCGAGAAAGCCGCGCTGTTCGCCTTGCTCGATCCGCAAGCCGAAGAAATGCGCGCCGGCCGCAGCGGCGTGTTCCTCACCGAACACTACGCGATGTTCCCGGCGGCTGCGGTCAGCGGCTGGTACTTCGCCCACCCGCAAGCGCAGTACTTTGCCGTGGGCAAGGTCGACAAGGATCAGGTGCAGAGCTACACCTCGCGTAAAGGTCAGGAGTTGAGCGTGACCGAGCGCTGGCTGGCGCCGAATCTGGGTTACGACAACTGAGACCGGTCAAGGGCCCGGGATTTCTCTAATCCCGAGCCCGGTCAATCACTCAGTCACGAACGCCACGAGGGCCCGGGCTTGGCTGAAAGCGTGCCTGGGCGCTCCGACTCATCGGCCAGACTCCGAAGATCGTTGATCTCTCGACGGGTCAGCTCGACTACTTTCTGTACGCGCAGGGCATCAATTGTCCTGCTCAGCTCAGCCAATTCCAGGTTGTAGTGTTCTTTGTCGATTTCACCGTTTGACTGGCGATCCTCAAGCTCGCTGAGCGATTGGTGACGCTGCTCGGCCACCGCGCGGTCGATCGCATTCGTTTCCTGCGGATAACGCTCGTGCAGATATTCGTTCCAGTAGTCGCGCGATGCCATGCTCACCAACAGTGCGTCGGTGCGCTCCGCCTCCAGAATCGATGCCCGCGATTGCGCCAGCATTTGGTCGCTGATCGGCGTGCCGTATAGCATGTACGCCGGTTGCCCGGGCAAATCCACGCCGTCCCCCCAACCGCTGGTCAGGCTGATCCGATAGCGCAGACGTATTTCGGCGCGATCATGCCCCTGCCCTGCGGCCTCGGCCAGGGTCTCGACCCTTTCCAGACGAAACAACTGCCGTGACAACCTCAACAAGGCCCGCCCTCGGAGCATCAGTCGATTCGGTGGAATTTCGCGCAAGGCGCGATACACCGCCACCCGCACCTCCATTTCGCTGAACGTCAGAGTTCGTCCATCAGGGCAGGTGCCATGGGACTCAGCGCTTTGGAACAGCAACTCCCGAAGCTCGGTGTTTTCGCTCGCGGCGTCCATGACATCCCACACCCTGCGCGTCAGATCGGCCTGCACAAGCCTGTAGTCGCGGGTATCGCGCAACAGTCGGATCAACTGGAAAAAGCGCTCGTGGCCTGGCTCTTGCGCCAATCGCGCCCAGACACCCCTTCTCACTTCAGCCAATTGCGGTGAAGCCCCCTCGAGCCAGGGATTCAATGCCCTTGGCGCAATGTCGTTGGCCGGGTCAAAGATGTTTTCGGCTGGCAACACGGCCGCATGGGGGTCATGCCCCGCGACGGCGCCCTCTTCGCCTTCCACCACGCCACCGTTTCCGGCAATGGGCTGCTCGGCGAGTGGGCTGACGTCGGCGCCAAACAGCTGAGCGTGAATCATCCCGTCAATCTGCCCGCGTGAAATGCCCAGGACATGAGAAGAAGCATTCACGCGACTGAAGTATCTGAGCTGCTGTAACGCAGAAAGTGACAGGTCATCGTTGCCGGACAAATCGGTGCCTGCTACCAGGCGCGAGTGATTGCCATCGAAAAGCGTCTCGGGAAGGTGCGCGATGTTGTTGCTGCGCAGATCCAGCCGGCGCAGGTATCGAGCCTGCAAGACGCCAGCGGGCCAATCGTTCAACGCGTTGTAGCGCAGATCCAGCGTTTCGAGGACGCCGAAGCCGGGCGGGTTGAAGGTTTGCAGAATGTTGTAGCCCAGATCCAGTCTGCGCAGACGGTTATGGCTCAGCAACGGGTAAACACTGGCGCCGCTCGAGAGGTTGCAGTGTTGCATTTCCAGTTGTTCCAGTTCGCGCATGCGGCGCACCGCGCCTGGAAGATTCGCGAGGTCATTGCCACTGATGATCAATGTGCTCAGATCAGCAAAGGCATTCAGAAAGCCATCGGACCCGTGCTCGCTGATTCCCACACCGCGCAGGTTCAGCGTCGTCACCCCTGCAAGTGGCGCATCCAGAGAAGGTAGATCGCCGGTCTGCAGTCCTTGCAACCTAAGCTCCATGGCTTCGCCAGCGGCGCCCGGCGTCAGCCCCTCGAGCCAGGCTTCACAGATGCGCAAAGCCGCGAACGAGCGATTTTGCGCAGTGATGTGGCGCCTGCCAGTGCGCACCTCGCGGGTATACAGCCAGTCATTCAACTGGCGAATCAAGCCTTCACTGGCTTGCTGCCATTGGCTGATTTGCGCGTCTATCTGCACATCGCTGCGTCCCGCTTCACGCAGCTTGCGCAATAGCAGCCGGGCGCGTTCGGGCGTCATGCTCGGGGTCAGGCGCCGCAGGTGCGCCAGCCTCCCCGCCTTGTCCGCAATCACGGCGCCGCGCTCGGGCACGGGTAACAACAGGTCAGTCAGAGACCAGCCCGTTTCCGTCGGTGGAAACTGTGCAGGCACCGGCTCTTCGGCGAAGCGTGTCAATGCGCCCTGCCCAAGCCCTTTGGCCTGTTCGATGCGGCGTAAAGCCGTATTCAGGGCGGTCTCGCCTTCAGCACTGAAGACATTGCCCGTCAGATTGGCTTTTATCAATGCATCGGGATGCGCCAGTGCTTGAGGCGACAGCGACGCTATGTCGTTGTCACGCAAGTCGAGCCAGGACAGCTGCGGCAGACTTTCGGCGCCGGTGGGCCAGGATTGCAGCTTCGTCGAGCGAAGGTTCAACGCCTGCAACCCGGTCATCGCCCTGACATCCAGAGTGTTTAACGGGTTATGCCCCAGATTCAGTACCTCGATGCGCGGCAAATCATTGAATTGCGCTTGCACTGGCGGTGTGACGAGCAGGTTGTTATTGGACAAGTCGAGTTCGGTCAAGGCCGGTAGCTCACTGGCGGTAAACGGCAGTTCGGTGAACGCATTGCCACTGACATCCAGTATTTCAGCACCGCTGAAACCTCTGATAAACCCGCGAGCCTGTTCGACGGGAACGTCGAGCAACCCCAGGCGCAACGTAGAAACGTGGGGAAAACTGCCCGCCGGCAATGACGGCAGCGTGAGGATCTTCTCGGCCGATGTCAGTCCTCCAAGGCTCGGCCCTGACTCAGGCAGGGCAAATGTGGAAAGGTCTGCCCTCACGCCGTAACGCTGACGAAGCGCGCCATTCCAGCTGCTCTTGAGCGCCCTTAAAACGCCAGCGCTGCGTCCGGTCGCCCATTGCCAGCGAAGTGCCGGGTTGCGCAGCCCGCCCTGCTGGGACGGGGCGTAGAACTGCGCAAAGATTTCATCGTGTTCGACCCTGAGCTGGTCAATCGCCAGCAGTCTCGCTTCGGGCGTTGTCCAGACCTCATTGAATCTCTGCGGCAGAGGATCGCTGAAGTTCGGCATCACGGCCATGAAGTCCAGCTCTGCGCGGCAATACTCGCTCACCATTTGTTCCAGATCGACCAGATGGCCGAAAGGGCCTGAATAGTTTTTGACGTATTCAAAAGCGCGCCTGAACGCCGCCCGACTCAGTTTCGACCAGTCCAGCGAGAGTCCGGCCCAAAGCCTTTCGTGCCCGCTGTAGAGAGCATCGGGCAGTGTGTCGATCGAGGTACGTGTCAAATCCAGACGCTCAAGCTGTTCCAGCCGCTCGACGTAAGCCGGCCACTGTCGCAATGCGTAGGGGGCGTTGACTTGCAAAGCACGCAAACCACTCAGCGGTGAAAGATCCAGCGCGTGCAGGGTTGTCGAGTCGAATCCTGAATAGTCGATGCGCAACGTCTGCAAAGACGTCAACGCACTGAGCCTGTGCGTAAAACTCTCGGCCAATTCCGGCGCATAGGTCGAAAACCGCAGTTGGGTCAGCCCGGACAACCGACTGACCGCCTCAGGCAATGAGGTGAGTGGTTGAGGCCTGGCGGGCAGTTGACCATAGCTGGGGCCCAGATCCCCCAGGGTCAGCCGGGTGACATTGGGGAACAACGCGATGAAGGCGTCGGCATTGGCATCCGTGATGCCGCTGCCTGTCACCGAAAGTTCGCGCACATGGGGAAAACGCGTGGTGATCACCGGCAGCGGCGTCTCACACACCAGCGACAGACGCGCCGCTTCGGCTGAGTGCTCCGCGAGCGGGCCATTGCGCCAAGCCTCCCTGAGCGCTTGAGAGAATGACCACTGGTGTTGTCCAGCCTGACTGCCAGTCGGGCCGGCCTGCCATTGATCCAGTGTGGCGTTGAGCGCCTCCCACTCACGCCGACGCGTGCCCAGTTCAGTGAAGATTTGCCTGTCGGTCCGGCCGCGCTGCTGGCGCAGAAACGCGTCGGCCTGTTGCGGACTCGGATAAAGCTCCGTCACGCTCGCTGCGACGGAGGAATGCAGGCTGGCGCCACGCCCGCTTGCGTAGTAGCCCTTGAGTGTTGCGCTCACCCGTGTCGGAGGCTTGAACCCTTTGAGTGGCGGCGCCAGCAATTGTGCGGCTTCACGGCGGTGGATATGCGCGTATTCGATGATTTTGCGTTGCAGTTCATGGCTGTCACTGACCTGCGGCAGACCGATCGCCGCACGTGCGTCATCCGGCAGCGCATACATGAGCGAGTTGTAGAAGTTGTCGCCCGCCCCGGAAACGTGGTTAAGCAATTCACCGCGCTCATTGAAGGCGAGAAAAAATGCTCCGTTCTTGACCAGGTATCTTTTATCCGGCGCGGTTGTTTCACCGAGACTGTCGAGCAGTGCTCCGGTGGTGCTGCCTTCACGGAGTTCCAGACGCAGGGTCGACGGCCAGCCTGGCAATTGCCGCAAGGCGTGCAAGGCCAATCGTCGGCTGTCCGCCGTTGCAAGGTTGGCACTGCGCAAACCGATAAAGGCGCGGGTCTGGCGTCCTTGACGGGCATGCCAGCGAGCCTCTTCGAGCATTTTCAAAGGCGAGCGCCCCGTCGTATCCATACGCGCCAGCTGTGCTGCAGTGGCATGATCCAGCACATCCTGCGCGGCTGCTTCGCTCAAACCTGGACACTCGCGCTGCAGCAGGCTGACACGCGCATCGAGCGGTTCAGTGCCGTCGTAGAGGCTGGCAAAAATCGCAGGCTGGCGTGTATTGGCAAAACCGGCGAGTTGCTTGCGCAATGCGTCTGCTCTGGCGGAATGGAGTCGCGCCGCATCCCTGCCAAGCAGATAGGTAATCTCGTTTTCGTCCAGCGCCGCCAGAATCCGCGCCGGCATTTCGCCGTTCAACACCTGCGCACGACTGAGCTGGATAACCGGTCGGGGGACTACCCATGGCGGTTGTTTTGCCGCGCCATAGCGGATGGACGGCCCGGACAATCCCGCCGCTTCAAAAACTTCCAGCGCCCGACCGAGTGGCCAGCGCGGCATTTCGGTGACCAGGGTAAGTGCATACAGATAGCGATCATCGATCCGCGCTGCCCCGCTCAACTGTTCGATGACCTGCCCTGCCGACGCATCCGCTTTGAACAAACGCATGGCGTCGAGCCATTCCGGCGGCGGTGGCAAATGATCCAGGTGCATCTTGCGCAAGGTGTTGTCGCTGACACCGCTGATCTGCGCCAGCATCAACAACGCCTCATCCGAAAGGCCCTCGGTCACATGCCCCATGCGCCGCAGCAGTGTCAGCGTGTCCCAGGACATCGGGCGTTCCAGCGTGTGGCGCCAGGCACCCCGGCCGTTGTGCCCAAGGACGGGCTGGTAAGCGTTGGGTTCAGTGGGGTGCCTGAGGCGCCATTGCGACGTCGAGGGATCGAAAAACTGTTCGTAGACCTTGTCACCCTGACGGATGTAGGTTTTACCGTCGATAGCGTGTTGCCCCAGGTCATTCGGCCCGGTCGAATCACTCAGCGTGACAGGATGTTCATAGCCGCTCAGATCGGATTTCCACAAACGTGTTTCACCGTTGGGCAATGTCACCGGGTGCAGATCTTCGATCACCGGCTCAGGCTTGACGGCAGCCAGTCGATTGAACCCCGCGCCCGCACCAGCCATCACAGCGATCAGCGCAAGGTTTTCTGCCACATCCACCAGGTGCGCCTTGGCGGCGTGCTTGTCGCCCTCGCTCCACTCTTTTACGCCTTCGAAGGTTTCGTATAACAGTTGTCCGGCCATGATCACCATCATGACCTCGCCCAACACCGGGACGAACATCGACACCATGTTCAGCCCCAGCAACCCGACCTGCAGCAAGGCCGCCAGTTTGGCGTCGCGCGCCTTGATGTTGACGTCAGCGGTCGGAACCGCATGACTGCGCGCGTCGGCCAACACCCTGTCGCGATGCTGTTCATAGAGATATGTCCACAAATCCGAATTCTCGGCCCAATGACCATCGCCTTCGTGACGCAAAAGCGAGGCGCCCAGATAAGGATCAGGATCAGGCTGCATTTTCGTATGCCTGGGTGGCAGCTCCTGGATCGCGATAAACGGGTAAGCCGGGGTAATGACCTCGATGATCCTGCGCCACGGCGACCAAAGCAGATCAGTTGATGCATCGTCAGCTTCCTGTACGAACTGGCTGAAGTAATAGGGGCGCTTGGCATAAGGCAAAAACTGGCTGAAAAACCGCTGATAGGGTGTCGGCTCGGCACTCTGTGCCTGTTGTGCATCGCGAGTGGTAAACAGGCGCTTGAACGTTTCGTTGGCTTGCTGGCCGGAGTAGCGTTTCAGCGGATGCTCGGGATCATTGGGCACATAGAGAATCGTTGCATCGTACGACCGACGCTTTTCAGCGATCGTGAAGGCGACGCAGCCCACCAGCCTTTCCCCCATCAGGCCCAAGTCATGAAACCAGACGGGTTTGCCTCGCACCCTTGGATATTTTTCACCATCGACGACGGAAAGAATCATGGCGTGATCTTCTGGCTGAATATCCCCGGCCAACAACGCGCGTTCGGCCGCCGCCCTCAGGGCGGCCTTTTGACTGGCAATGAAATGCTCGCGCAACAGCGTTTCTGCCGCAGTGTCCGCCGGGTGGAAAAAAGCCTTGAGATACGCCTGGTATTTCGCCCCGATGTCCAGGTCGCGGCACAGGCTCAGAAATCCTCTGACCGAGACGTTAACGGGCACTGGCGTGTAAATGCCGGGAGTAGTGGTCTCTACGATGAAACCGGAACTGCGGTGAAAGGCACCGTACTTGCACTCCTGACTTTCGAAGTTGTGCAGAGCCGCCTGCAGCAGCGGCAACTTCAAGACCTCGAAAGAACCGATTTCCGCTTGAAAGATCCCCATGACCAAAGGACGCTTGAGGCATAACAAGGTCTTATCGACGTCGACATCCACCTGATGGCGACTTTTCAACGCTTCAAGCAGTAAAGGCCGGGCAAACGCGTCGATGTCTTTGAAGCTGGACAGGGTGTTGTCCAATTGCACCTGCGCCGTGACACTGCTCTTGAAACTGGCATCCAGAATCTGGCGTTGTGCAGATGACGCGCGCGCGTACCAGTCTGGCATCACCGTCCCCGCGCGCTTGATCGCCGTCCTTCTCGGCTCGCTGGCATCGATCAGCCATTGCGGTACTGCGGCTTCCAGGAACTGCGCGTGGAAACTGTCCGAGGCTTGAGGTCTGGCTGGCCCGTTGTCCTGGGCAGTAAGGGAATTGGGGGACATACATCGCTCCTGTAAATGGAGCGACAGCACACCATCTCTGCACCGCTGTACTGCGATACATAGTTATTGGCGATCGGTATCAGTTGTAACAAGTCATCTGAATCAAAAGACCGAGGCACCGCTGGCGCCTTTGACTATGCTTCAAATGCACGATTTCGAAGGGGGATTTATGGACGATCCAATCGACAACAAACCACCGACCTTCTGGCAGATGCTGCACAGTGTGATGGCGGCGGCGTTCGGGGTGCAGAGCGGCAAGAACCGGGCAAGGGACTTCACCCATGGCAAGCCCAGCCATTTCGTGGTGCTGGGCATTCTGTTCACGGCGGTGTTTGCGTTGACACTATTTGCCATCGTCAAACTGGTGCTGCATTTCGCCGGGGTCTGACGTGATCAGCGCATCAGGGTCTGCAAGGTGAACGGGTAGCGATACGACACCGGTTGCCCCTTGGCCGAGAGCTTGCGGAAATTCACGCCGTAGTTCGGCGACTTGCCCATGGCCAGCATTTGCCGGGCATGCGATTTGTCGATCAATTGCAACAAGGGAATCTGCCGGTCACGGCCGCCGTAGTGATTCAAATCGACGCCCTGCTCAACGTCATGCAACTCGACCAACGCCCAGCCACCCAGGGTGAAATGTCCACCGACCAGTGCGCTCAGGCGCCCGTCAACTAGCGCCTGCAAGGCCGCCGGTGAGGTGTTGACCGCACTGAACAAGGCATTTTTGCCGGCGACTTTGCCGGTCTCGGCGTACGCGCGCATCGCGCCGAAAGCCATTTCATCATTGGCCGACCACACCAGCGACACCTTCGGGTAACGGGCGAACAGCTGTTTGGCCTGCTCATAGGCGCGTTCCTGGTTCCAGCCGCTGTAGACCAATTGCCGCAGACGCATCTGAGGGTGTTCGGCCAGCGCCCGTTGCATGCCACGCTCGCGCAATTGCGCCGAGGGGGTGACTTTCAGCCCGGAGAACGCCAACACTTCAATCGGTTCGGCAGCGGGCGTCGGCGGGTGCAGGCGGATCAGTTCCTTCATCATCAGGTAACCGCCCTCCTCGTCGTTCGGCACCAGACTGCCGATGCGGTCATTCCGTTCGCCGACCAGCGCTTGCTGGTCAGGTGTCAGTGCCGCGTTGACCATAAACAGCTTCACGCCGCTGTTCTCGGCCAGACGCAGAATTTGCGGGGCGACGTATTGTTCGTTGACGAACACCAGGTACTCGGGACGATTCGGCCCCTGCAACGCGACACGCGCCTGAGCCAGGGTCAGTTCGGGCTGGCGTTGGGAGTAGAGAATCTGCAGATCGATGCCCAGATCATGGGCGGCCGCCTGCATGAATTGCGAATAGCTGACCCAGAAGGCTTCCTGCGTCGAACCCGGATTCAAAAACAGCACAGACTCTGCCCGCGCGCCGGTCTGGAACAGCGCGACGAACAACAGAAGACTGATTTGCAAAAACTTGAACATGAAGCATCCGGGCCCAAGGAAAAATGGCCGCGCATTATAGCCCTCGTTCCACCGGCTATTGATGCCTGATCCCGCTTTTGTCCGACAATTTGTCGGAAGCGGGCCCGGATGGGTCGTTTACTGATGGCTGACCCAGAATACCGCTGTTCCTACCACGAGAATGATCAGGAACAAAATGGCCCACGCATCGACACTGCTGTCGCTTTTTCTTGCCTTGGTCGGATTGCTCATTGCATCGCCTCTTGTCGGTTTTATCGGTGATTGCAGAAAGACTCGACCACAGTTAAGACGATGATTGTCCGCACGACAAATGTGGATTAGTTGACAGCGATTCTCGTTAGGCGATTTGGTTCTTTACATATACTCAAACATCACTTTTGCGCATAACTGCAAACGGGTATATTGCCCCGGCTCCGTTAGGGAGTGCGCGGCCGTGCGCGCAGAATTGCAGAGGCACAATCGGACTCCGGCAAGCGAAAACGCAGTGCTACTCCGAATGGCCCAAGCCTGAGAACAGGACTTATATGTACGTATACGACGAGTACGATCAGCGGATCATCGAGGACCGCGTCAAGCAGTTCCGTGATCAGACCCGACGCTATCTGGCAGGTGAGCTGAGCGAAGAAGAATTCCGCCCCCTGCGCCTGCAAAATGGCCTGTACATCCAGCGCTTCGCGCCGATGTTGCGTGTGGCGGTGCCTTACGGCCAGCTGACTTCGCGTCAGACGCGCATGATGGCCAAGATTGCCCGCGACTACGACAAGGGCTACGCCCACATCAGTACGCGGCAGAACGTGCAGTTCAACTGGCCGGCGGTGGAAGACATCCCGGACATTCTGGCTGAACTGGCCACCGTGCAGATGCACGCGATCCAGACCAGCGGCAACTGCCTGCGCAACGTCACCACTGACCAGTTCGCCGGTGTCGCCGCCGACGAAGTGATCGACCCGCGCCCATGGTGCGAAATCGTCCGTCAGTGGACTACATTCCACCCGGAATTCGCCTACCTGCCGCGCAAATTCAAGATCGCCGTCAACGGTTCGACTGCTGACCGTGCGGCCATTGAAGTCCACGACATCGGTCTTGAGCCGGTGCACAACGCCGCCGGCGAACTGGGTTTCCGCGTGCTGGTCGGCGGTGGCCTTGGTCGTACGCCAGTCGTTGGCGCGTTCATCAACGAGTTCCTGCCGTGGCAGGACCTGTTGAGCTACCTCGACGCCATCCTGCGTGTCTACAACCGCTACGGCCGTCGCGACAACAAATACAAGGCGCGGATCAAGATCCTCGTCAAGGCACTCACGCCTGAAGTGTTCGCACAGAAAGTCGATGCGGAAATGGAACACCTGCGCGGTGGCCAGACCACACTGACCGACGCTGAACTGCAGCGCGTGGCCAAGCACTTCGTCGACCCGGACTACAAGGCGCTGGACAACCAGACTGCGCAACTGGCCGAGCTGGACAAAGAGCATCCGGGTTTCGCCCGCTGGCGTACCCGCAACACCCTGGCGCACAAAAAGCCGGGTTATGTCGCCGTGACCCTGTCGCTGAAGCCGACCGGCGTTGCCCCGGGCGACATCACTGACAAGCAGCTCGATGCCGTCGCCGATCTGGCCGACCGCTACAGCTTCGGTCAGCTGCGCACCTCGCACGAGCAGAACATCATTCTTGCCGACGTCGAGCAAAGCCAACTGTTCACCCTCTGGGGCGAACTGCGTGAAGGCGGTTTCGCTACGCCGAACATCGGCCTGCTGACCGACATCATCTGCTGCCCTGGCGGTGATTTCTGCTCGCTGGCCAACGCCAAGTCGATCCCGATTGCCGAGTCGATCCAGCGCCGCTTCGACGACCTCGACTACCTGTTCGACATCGGCGAGCTGGACCTGAACATCTCCGGTTGCATGAACGCCTGCGGTCACCACCACGTCGGCCACATCGGCATTCTCGGCGTCGACAAGAAAGGCGAAGAGTTCTACCAGGTCTCCCTCGGCGGCAGCGCCAGCCGTGATGCGAGCCTGGGCAAGATCCTCGGCCCGTCCTTCGCTCAGGAAGCCATGCCGGATGTGATCTCGAAGCTGATCGACGTGTACGTTGAACAACGTACCGAAGACGAGCGCTTCATCGACACCTACCAGCGTATTGGCATCGACCTCTTCAAGGAACGCGTCTATGCAGCGAATCATTAAGAACAACGAGGTCGTCGACGAAACCTGGCACTTGCTGCCCAAGGATTTCAACATCGACGAGATCAGCAACTGCGACGATCTGATCGTGCCGCTGCAACTGTGGCGTGAACACAGCCGCATGCTCAAGGCTCGCGACGGCGGTCTGGGTGTATGGCTGGACGCCGACGAAGAAGCCGAAGAAATCGGTGAAGACGTTGCCGAGTTCCAGGTGATTGCCCTGAACTTCCCGGCGTTCACCGACGGCCGCAACTACTCCAACGCCCGCCTGCTGCGTGACCGTTACGGTTTCAAAGGTGAACTGCGGGCGATTGGCGACGTGCTGCGCGATCAGCTGTTCTACATGCACCGCTGTGGTTTCGACGCCTTTGCCGTGCGTGCGGACAAAGATCCGTACGAAGCCCTGGAAGGTCTCAAGGACTTTTCGGTGACCTACCAGGCTGCCACCGACGAGCCGCTGCCGCTGTTCCGTCGCCGCTAAGTCTTCTGGTTTAGCGCGGACAAAAAAACGCCGGTCATGTGACCGGCGTTTTTTTATGCCTGCTCGATTTACCAGAAACGCTGCTGGGTCAGGCGACTCCACCAGCTCAACAGTACGCGATCAACCGAACCGCTGGCGGCCATGCCAATGCGCTCTTGCAGGCTTTTGCGCTCGGCATAGTGCAGGTGATAGACCTCGGCCTTTTTCGCTCGGTCTGCGAGGTATTCATCGCTGGTCTTGAGCTCATCGACCAATTGTTTATCCAGTGCTGCGACGCCGAGCCAGACTTCACCAGTGGCGACATCGTCGATCGCCAGTTGTGGACGGTAGCGGGCGACGAAGTTCTTGAATAACTGATGAGTGATGTCGAGGTCTTCCTGGAACTTCTCCCGGCCCTTCTCGGTGTTTTCGCCAAACACGGTCAGGGTGCGCTTGTACTCACCGGCGGTGAGGACTTCAAAGTCAATGTCGTGTTTCTTCAGCAAACGGTTGACGTTGGGCAACTGCGCGACCACACCAATCGAGCCGAGAATCGCGAACGGCGCGCTGATGATCTTCTCGCCGATGCACGCCATCATGTAACCGCCGCTGGCCGCGACCTTGTCGATGCACACGGTCAACGGCACGCCGGCTTCACGGATACGCGCCAGTTGCGAGGACGCCAGACCGTAGCTGTGAACCATGCCGCCACCGCTTTCCAGACGCAGAACCACTTCATCTTTGGGTGTGGCGAGGGTCAGCAGTGCAGTGATTTCATGGCGCAGGCTTTCGGTGGCCGAGGCCTTGATGTCGCCGTCAAAATCCAGCACGAACACCCGTGACTTGGTCTCGGGCTTGCTCTTCTTCTTTTTCTCGCTTTTCTCCGATTTGGCCTCGCCCTTGCGCAGGGCCTTGAGCTGATCCTTGTCGAGCAAGGTCTGCTCCAGGCGTTCGCGCAGGCCCTTGTAGAAATCATTGAGTTTGCTGACCTGCAACTGACCGGCCGATTTGCGCCGGCCCTTGCTGCGCAATGCAGCAAAACTGGCCAGCACCACCAGAATGGCGATCACCAGGGTGACGGTCTTGGCCAGGAAGCTGGCGTATTCGGTGAAAAACTCCACAGAGACTCCTTAAACGATGCGCGGATTTCAGACACACGCGGGATGGCTCCAGCATACCCATGCGCCGGCTTGTCGGCCAGCCGTGAAACCTCTGGCAACACCCCTGTAACGGGCATTTCAAACAAGCGTATGTTTTTTCATTGACAGCTACCCGTCATCCTCATAACCTCGCCACAACCTTCAACGTACCGGGATGACGCGGACGTGGGCAGCATCTACTTGATTCGACATGGCCAGGCCTCCTTTGGTGCAGACGACTATGACGTCCTCTCGCCGACCGGTGTGCGCCAGGCAGAAATCCTCGGTCAGCACCTCGCTGAACTGGGTATCAGCTTCGATCGCTGCCTTGCCGGCGACCTGCGTCGTCAGCAGCACACGGCCACCAGCGCGCTGGCGCAATTCGCCGCCAAAGGTTTGCCGGTGCCGACGCTGGAAACCGATTCCGCTTTCAACGAATTCGATGCCGACGCGGTCATCCGCGCGCTGCTCCCGGACATGCTGGCGGACGAGCCGGAAGCGCTCGACATCTTGCGCAACGCAGCGCAAAACCGTGGCGAATTCCAACGCATTTTCGCCCTGATCATCGAGCGCTGGCTGGCCGGCACTTATGACACACCGGGGCTGGAAAGCTGGCTGGGGTTCGTCGAACGCGTTCAGGCCGGGCTGCAGCGGATTCTTGATCTGGCCGATAAAAACCAGAAAATCGCCGTGTTCACCTCCGGCGGCACCATCACCGCCCTGCTCCACCTCATTACGCAAATGCCGGCTAAACAGGCTTTTGAATTGAACTGGCAAATCGTCAACACCTCGCTCAACCTGCTGAAGTTCCGCGGTCGCGAGGTGGCTTTGGCCGCCTTCAACAGTCATGCACATCTGCAGCTGTTGAAGGCTCCGGAACTCATCACTTTTCGCTGAGTCCGGTTAACTGTGAACCTTGCTGTAATCAACCTCATAAGGATCGAACCATGACCTCCGTAGCCGATGCCGTAAAAGCAATGCAAGCCAAGTTCAACCCAGCCGCTGCTGCCGGTCTGGATCTGGTCTTCGGTTTCAACATCACTGACGAAGACAAGCAGTACTCGCTGATCGTCAAAGACGGCACCTGCGATATCCAGGAAGGCGAAAACCCGGATGCCAACTGCACGCTGGTGCTGGACAGCGAAACCCTGAAAGGTATCGTCAGCGGCGAAACCGACGGCATGCAGGCTTTCATGGGCGGCAAGCTGCGCGTTGAAGGCGACATGATGCTGTCGATGAAACTGTCCGAGCTGTTCCCGTCGTAATAACGCGTTCAGTGACACAAGAATCCCGCCCCCTGTGGCGGGATTTTTGCGTTTCGGCCTTGTAGGAGCTGCGGCACGCTGCGATCTTTTGACCCTGTTTTTTTAGAAAGCAAAGTCAAAAGATCGCAGCCTCGTTTCACTCGACAGCTCCTACAGGGTTACCCGGTGAACGAAGCGGCCAGTAGCTCCCGGGTATACGGATGCCGCGCCGCATGAAACAGCGTACTCGTCTCGCCACGCTCCACCACTTCACCGTCCTTCATCACAATCAAGTCATGGGCCAACGCGCGCACCACCGCCAGATCGTGGCTGATGAACAGATAGGTCAAGCCGTGCTCCGCCTGCAAACGCCGCAACAACGCGACGATCTGCTTTTGCACCGTGCGATCCAGTGCCGACGTCGGTTCATCCAGCAGGATCAAGTCGGGCTTGAGCACCAGCGCCCGGGCAATGGCGATGCGTTGCCGCTGACCACCGGAAAACTCGTGGGGATAGCGATGGCGGGTAGCCGGATCGAGACCGACTTCATGCAACGCTTCAATCACTGCCCTCTCACGCTCGCTGGCGTTCAAATCGCTGTGCACCTGTAAACCTTCAGCGATGATCTGCTCCACGCACAGGCGTGGGCTGAGGCTGCCGAACGGATCCTGAAACACCACTTGCAGACGTTTGCGCAGCGGTCTGAGTTGCTTGCCGCTCAAGTGCTCCAGCGCCTCGCCCTGAAAGCGGATGCTGCCCTGGGCATCGAGCAAACGCAGAATGGCCTGGCCCAGTGTCGACTTGCCTGAACCGGATTCGCCGACAATCCCCAAGGTCTTACCGCGCTGAAGATGCAAATCAATGCCGTTGACCGCGTGCAACCAAGACTTCGCGCGCAGCCAACCACCGCCCAAACGGAAGCGCACATTGAGATCACGCACCTCCAGCAAATCCTCAGCGGGTTCCCGACATAACGCCTCGCCACCCGGCTCGGCGTTGAGCAACTCAATGCTGTAAGGATGCTGCGGCGTGCTGAACAACTGTTCACAAGGCGCCTGCTCGACGATCAATCCTCCACGCATGACTGCCACCCGCTGAGCGATATTGCGCACCAGATTCAGATCATGACTGATGATCAACAGCGCCATTCCCAGGCGCTCCTGCAGTTCTTTGAGCAGCAACAAAATCTTGCGTTGCACGGTCACGTCCAGCGCAGTGGTCGGCTCGTCGGCAATCAACAACTGCGGCTCGCAGGCCAGTGCCATGGCAATCATCACCCGTTGGCGCTGACCGCCCGAGAGTTGATGCGGATAGGCCTTGAGCCGCTCGCGCGGGCGCTGAATACCCACGAGTTCGAGCAACTGCACAATTCGCTGACGTGCAGCCGCTCCGGCCAACCCCTTGTGCAGCGCAAGGCTTTCACCCAGTTGCCGCTCAATCGTGTGCAAAGGGTTCAGCGAGCTCATCGGCTCCTGAAAAATCATTGCGATGCGGTTGCCACGCAATTGCCGCAAGTAGCGCTCATGCACGCCCAGCAGTTCCGTGCCGTCATAGCGGATGCTGCCGTCGATCCGGGTGATGGCCGGGTCAAGCAATTGCAGAATGCTGTGCGCCGTGACGGATTTGCCCGAACCGGATTCGCCGACCAGTGCCAGGCACTCGCCGGGGCGGATATCGAGGTCGATGCCGTGCACCACAGGCTGGCCATTGAAGGCGACGCGCAGGTCACGAATTTCAATCAAGTGTTCAGGCATCTCAAGTCCTCGGATCAAACGCATCGCGGCAGGCTTCGCCGATGAATACCAGCAGCGAGAGGATCAGCGCCAACGCAAAGAACGCGGTGAAACCCAGCCACGGTGCTTGCAGATTGCTCTTGCCCTGGCCGATCAACTCGCCCAGCGAAGCGCTGCCCGCCGGCATGCCGAAACCGAGAAAATCCAGTGCTGACAAGGTTGCGATTGCCCCAGTGAGGATGAACGGCAGATAAGTCAGCGTTGCGCTCATGGCATTGGGCAGGATGTGCCGAACGATCACTTGCGCATCACCTACACCCAGCGCCCGCGCCGCTTTCACGTACTCCAGACCGCGACTGCGCAGGAATTCGGCCCGCACCACATCGACCAGGCTCAACCAGGAAAACAGCGCCATGATCCCCAGCAGCCACCAGAAATTCGGCTCGACAAACCCGGACAGAATGATCAGCAGGTACAACACCGGCAGCCCCGACCAGACCTCCAGCAAGCGCTGACCGATCAGGTCGACCCAGCCGCCGTAGTAACCCTGCAAGGCTCCCGCGGCGATGCCGATCAGCGCACTCGCCGCCGTCAGCGCCAAGGCAAACAGCAGCGACACGCGGGCGCCAAATATCACCCGTGCCAGCACGTCGCGCGCCTGATCATCGGTGCCCAGCCAATTGTCGCCGCTGGGTGGACTCGGCGCCGGCTCCGTCAGGTCGTAATTGACCGTGTCAAACGCGAACGGAATCGGCGCAAACCACAACCGCCCGCCCTGCCCCTCGATCAATTGCCGCACCTGCGCGCTACGATAGTCCGGTTGAAACGGCAACTCACCGGCGAAGTCCTGCTCGGTGTAGCGCTTGAACGCCGGGAAATACCAGTCGCCCTGATACGTCACCAGCAGCGGTTTGTCATTGGCCACCAGTTCACCGCCAAGGCTCAGGCCGAACAACGCGAGAAACAGCCACAACGACCACCAACCACGGCGATGCGTCTTGAAGCGCGCCCAGCGGCGCTGGCCGATCGGAGATAACGTCAACATCAGGCAACCCTCGCGGTGAAGTCGATGCGCGGGTCGACCAGCGTGTAGCAAAGGTCGCCGAGCAGTTTTATCAGCAGGCCGAACAGGGTGAAGATGAACAGCGAACCGAACACCACCGGATAGTCGCGCGCCACCGCCGCTTCGTAACTGAGACGGCCGAGACCATCGAGGGAAAAGATCACTTCGATCAACAGCGAGCCGCCGAAGAACACCGTCACCAAGGCTTGCGGCAAACCGGCGACGACCAGCAGCATCGCATTGCGAAACACATGGCCGTACAACACCTGCCTTTGACTCAGCCCTTTGGCACGCGCTGTGACCACGTACAGTCGTGAGATCTCATTGAGAAAGCTGTTCTTGGTCAGAATGGTCAACGTGGCGAACCCACCAATGACCAAGGCAATCACCGGCAACACCAAGTGCCAGAAATAGTCGGCCACCTTGGCCCATGGCGACAGTTCGGCGAAGTTGTCCGAGACCAGCCCGCGTACCGGAAACCAGTCCAGCGCCGTGCCGCCGGCAAACACCACGATCAGCAGCAGCGCGAAGAGAAATCCGGGCAGCGCATAACCGATGATGATTGCCACACTGCTCCAGACATCGAACGCCGAGCCGTTGTGCACGGCTTTGCGAATGCCCAACGGAATCGACACCAGATAGGTGATCAGCGTCGCCCACACGCCCAACGACAAGGTCACCGGCAGTTTCTGCCAGATCAGTTGCGTGACGCTGGCACCGCGAAAGAAACTCTGGCCGAAATCCAGTCGCGCATAGCTTTTGAGCATCAGCCACAAACGCTCGCTGGCCGGTTTATCGAAGCCATACTGACGCTCGATATCGGCCAGCAGTTTCGGGTCCAGCCCTCGGGTGGCGCGAGACTCGCCACCGACGGTTTCGACATGGCTGGAACCCACCGCCGCGCCGACGCCAATTCCCTGCAAGCGCGCGATGGCCTGTTCCACCGGGCCACCGGGCGCGGCTTGGACGATAACGAAGTTGACCAGCAGGATCGCGAACAAGGTCGGCACGATCAGCAGCAGACGCCGCAGGCTATAACCCCACATGGCTGTACTCCTTGTGCATCTCGCTTGTGGTCAGTGCAGTCGGGCTGATTTCCCACCAGGTGTCGAGGCCGGCGTCGTACAGCGGCGCAATCGCCGGTCGGCCGAAGCGGTTCCACCACACCGTGGAAATCCCCGGCGGGTAATAGTTGGGCACCCAGTAATAGCCCCACTGCAACACCCGATCCAACGCATGAGCATGGCGCAGCAGACTCTCGCGATTGTCGGCCCGCACCAGCCCTTCGAGCAGGGCATCGACGGCCGGGTCGCGCAGCACCATGTAATTGTTCGAGCCGGGATCAGCGGCGCCATCTGAGCCGAAGTAATTGAACATCTCGCGCCCCGGCGCCTGACTCACCGGGTAACCGGCGACGATCATGTCGTAGTCGCGATTGCGCACGCGGTTGGTGTATTGCGCGGTGTCGACCTGACGGATATCGAAGCCGATGCCGATCTGCGCGAGGTTGCGTTTGAACGGTAACAACAGTCGTTCAAAACCTTTCTGGCCATTGAGAAACGTGAAGTGCAGCGGCTCGCCATTGGCGTTCACCAATTGATCGCCACGGGGTTTCCAGCCAGCGGCTTCGAGCAATTTCAAAGCCTGCAACTGTTCGGCGCGGACGTTGCCGCTGCCATCGGTTTTCGGTGCTTCAAACACCGTGGTGAACACTTCATCGGGAATCTGTCCGCGCAACGGCTCAAGAATCTTCAACTCTTCGGCATCCGGCAATGCCGTGGCCGCCAGTGCGCTGTGGGAGAAGAAGCTGCGCTGACGCAGGTACATGCCGCGCATCATCTGTCGGTTGGTCCACTCGAAATCCCAGAGCATGGCGATCGCCTGACGCACGCGACGATCCTGAAACGGCGGTTTCTGCAGGTTGAACACAAAGCCCTGCGCGCCTTGCGCAGCACCGGGTGCAAGATGTTCGCGGAGTAATTTGCCTTGCTCCAGTGCGACCCCCGCGTAACCGATGGTGAAACTGGTGGCGGAGAATTCGCGGTTGTAATCAAAGCCACCGGCCTTGAGCACCTGCCGTGACACGTCGGTGTCGGCGAAGAACTCCACGCTCAATTGATCGAAGTTGTACAAACCGCGCGTGATCGGCAGATCCTTCGCCCACCAGTCCTGCACCCGCTGGAATTTCACGCTGCGCCCGGCATCCACCGCGCTGAGGCGATACGGACCGCTGCCGGGCGGGATCTCGAAACCACCACCCTCGGCGAAATCGCGGGTCCGCCACCAATGTTCGGGCAGCACCGGCAGTGTCGCCAGATCCAGCGGCAAGGTGCGGCTGTCGTTGTTCTTGAAGAGGAAGCGCACTTGCGTCGGCGACTCCACGACGACTTCAGCGACATCGCGAAACTGCTGGCGGTATTTGAGGCTGCCCTGGGTGGTGAACAGGTTGAAGGTGTAGCGCACGTCTTCGGCGGTGATCGGCGTGCCGTCGTCGAAACGCGCCTTCGGGTTCAGGTAGAAGCGTATCCAGCGGCGATCCGGATCCAGCTCCATCTGCTGCGCCACCAGACCGTAGACGCTGTAAGGCTCGTCCTTGCTGCGATAGGCCAGCGGTGCGTAGAGCCAGCCATCGATGTCGGCCACGCCAGTGCCTTTGTCGGTATAGGGAATCAGGTGATCGAACGGGCCGCTTTCCAGCGAAGAACGGCGCAGGCTGCCGCCCTTCGGTGCATCGGGGTTGACGTAGGCCAGGTGCTGAAAGTCGGGGGCGTATTTGGCGGGTTCGCCGTAGACCGTTAACGCGGGTTGCGGTGCGGCCCAACTGAACGGCGTTAAAAGCGCACATGCGCTGAATAAAATGAGCCTGGAGAACATGGGCAGATCCTTTTACACGGTGCTGCTACTGGCCTCATCGCTGGCAAGCCAGCTCCCACAGGGTCTGTGGTGTTCACAAATTCCATGTGGGAGCTGGCTTGCCAGCGATGAGGCCAGAACAGCCAATACACCTTCTGCCTACCTGTGATGTGCAACAGGCCGGCGATTTTTATAGGGCGGGCTTTAGATCAATAGGTGACTAAAATCCGCACCAACTGCTAAAGCCCGTTCTGTTGGAGTTGCCGAAGGCTGCGATCTTTCGCCGTTGGAAGATCAACAGATCGCAGCCTTCGGCAGCTCCTACAGGGCTGGTTTCAGAACTTGTAACTGACCCGCGTGTACAGCGTCCGCCCAAACGGATCGCCGTATTTCGGGTCGTAGCCGCTCTGGAACGTGTACGTCTGGTTGCTGAACGGTGGTTCGCGGTCGAACAGGTTTTTCGCGCCGAGGGTCACGCTCAGGGTCTTGCGCCAGGTGTAGGTGCCGGCCAGATCCCAGACGTTGTAAGAGCCGACATAGTCGTGAGTGTCGCGATCAGAGTCGTGGTAACCGCTGGTGTAGCGGTTGGTCAGGGCCGCGCCGAACGGGCCGTAATTCCAGCTGCCGGTCAGGCTGTGCCGCCAGCGCGCCACGGCGCCCGCCGAAGCAAAGTCGCCGCCACGGAAATCGCCCAGTTTGTCGATGTAGTCGCCCTTGAGCTGTTGCTGATAGTCATAGCGAGTGACGTAAGTGCCTTGCAGGCCGATGCCGAAATTGCCGTACGGGGTGCTCGGCAGACGGTAATCGAAGCTGACGTCGACGCCGCTGGTCTTGATCTTGCCGAGGTTGGCCAGGCCGGTAACGATGTGGTCAATGGAGCCATCCGGCTTGCGGATCAGGCGATCCGGGTACAGCTCAGGATTGTCGAACACCGCCGACTCGGGGAATTCGGCAATCTGGTTGGCGATGTCGATCCACCAGAAATCCAGCCCGGCGCTCAGGCGCTCGAACGGTTGATAGACAAACCCGAGGGTAACGTTGCGCGCGGTTTCCGGGCTCAGGTCGGTATTGCCGCCACTGGTGCGATTGAACTGCTGCGCGCAATCACGGTTGGCGATACCGCCATTGCTCGGATTGCCGCCAGCGCACAAGCGCGGATCGTTGTAGTTGGCGTTGGTAAAACTGGTGAAGGTCGGGTTGTACAACTCATACAACGAGGGCGCGCGGAACCCTTCGCTGTAGGCACCGCGCACCACCAGTTCCTTGAACGGCTGGAAGCGGAACGAATACTTCGGATTGGTGGTGCTGCCGAAGTCGCTGTACTTGTCGTGACGCACGGCAGCGGACAGTTCGAGGCTGTCGAGCACCGGCACGTTGACCTCGGCGTACTCGGCCGAGACGCTGCGATCGCCGGCCACGCTGCCATTGGGATCGACACCGAGGCTTTGCACGTCGCCGGCAAACTGCGCGAAATCCTGATGGAAATCTTCCTTGCGGTATTCGCCGCCCAACGCCAGTGCCGAAGGGCCGGCACCGAACCAGTCGCCGATTTCACGGCTGATGCGCCCGTCGATAGCCTTCACCCGCCCGACCGCCGTGGCGTAATCGCCGTCCACCGCGTTGGCCGCCAACAGCGCCGAGCCGGCAGCCGTCTGCGGGCCGAACGGATTGATTACACCGTTGGCAATGCCGGCACTGACGGCGCGGTCGTTGACGTAACCGTCCTGAATACTGTTGACCACTTTGTTCTGGTTGTACGAGGCACCGAGGTTGTAATCCCAACCGACCAGCGTGCCGTCGAAACTCAGCAGCAAGCGCTGACTGGTGTTGTCGTCTTCGTGCTGGCGCGCGCCGACGGCGGTTTCGCGCCAGTTCACGTCGACCGGCTGCGTCGGGTCGAGGGCAAAGCCGTTCGGCCCCGGCGTGATGCCGTTACCCGGATAGAACGTCGTACCGGGGTTGACCTGATTACCCATCAAGGTGCCGGGGCCGATTTGCGTGCGGTTTTCGTTTTGCGCCCAGAAGTATTCGAGGCTGACGTTGTGATCGTCGGACAGCTTGCCGGTGGCTTTGGCGAAGGCCGAGGTCTTCTCCGTTTCCGGCACCAGATCGAGGTAGTTCCACAGGCTCTGCCGGCAGATGCCGTTGCGCGCCAGCAACCCCGGTGCGTTGCAGCCGGAGCCGGCCAAGGGGTTGGTGGCGTTACTGCCCTGACTCCAGTTGGCCGGCGATGCGGTGCCGGAGGTGTAGTCGAGTCCACGGTTCGGCTGATAGTTGTAGGTGTAGCCGCGATCCTCAGCAGCCAGACGTTGCTGCTTGTCGTAGCTGACCACGCCGAACACGTTGAAGCGATCATCCTGCAAATCACCGAAGCCCCAGCTGCCGCTGAAGTTGCGGCTTTCACCGCCACCGGAGTGCGTCGGTGTGTCGTAGTTAGTGCTGATCTGCCCTTCGGTGAGGCTGGTCTTGGTGATGAAGTTGATCACTCCGCCAATCGCATCAGTGCCGTACAACGCCGAGGCACCATCGCGCAGCACTTCCACGCGGTCAATGGCGGCAAACGGAATGGTGTTGAGGTCGACACCCGAGCCATTGATCGCGTTGGTCGCGTTGTTGCTCAGGCGGCGACCGTTGAGCAGCACCAGCGTCTTGTTCGGGCCGATGCCACGCAAGTCTGCATAGGACGCGCCGCCACTGCTCGAGCCCACCGAACGTCCGGAGCCAACCGAAGACTGGTTGGCGGAAATGCGGCTGACCAGTTCCTCGGTGGTGGTGACGCCCTGCTCGCGCAGCTCTTCGACGCGCAGGATGGTGACCGGTACCGCTGTTTCTGCATCGACCCGGCGAATTGCCGTCCCCGTGACTTCGACACGCTGCAGTTGAGTGGTCGGTTCGGTTGCCGCGCTATCAGCGGCGATGGCCGGCAGCGTGTTGATTGCCAGCAGCAAGGCCAGGCTCAAAGGTGATTTGACGGGTGAAAACTGAATCATGAACAGCCATCCCTGCGTTTTGGTTTATGCAGGGATGTGCGATGACGAATCAGGATTTATAGAGGACGGTTTAGACCGTTGGGTGATGAGGTTATGCAAAAAATGCCATGCCTCAGTATCAAGCCAATGCCACTTCCTTCAACAAGCGGGTATCCAGCCCGAAACGCTCCTGAGAGATCATCTTGAACTGCCCCTCTGCCAGATCGCAATTCACCAGCAAATTCCACGAATGCCGGGTTGCCGCTGATGGGATCAGTACAAATGGATGCTCAGCCAGCAAAGCGTCGGCAAACCGCTGTTGATTGGGTGAAGGCGGTGCTGGACTCAGCCAGTAAGGATTCGGCACCTCTTCCGGCTGTACGATTCTGACCCTTGCGTCGCTGATAACTTCAAAGCAGGTCAGTACATAAGGCTCCTTGTCCAGCACATCAAAACTGCGATTAGCGGCCACCTCCAGAATGGCAGAGGACGGATCGACTGAGGCGTAAACGACACGCCGGCCGGGTGCATTCCACCGGCCTCCGTTCACCTCTGAACCAATCCCGCTGTCCCACGTACATCGGTATACCTCGGGATCCAGTCGCCACGCATACCAACGTTCATCCCAGGGCAAGGGATTCATGGAGTAACCCCGTAAATGAGCCGACCCAAATGTTGCTCCACCCTCTGGAAACCCAGTGGGTGTCGGGTCAACTCCAACGGCACGTGGCCGTTCAGGTAAGGGGTGGGCTTCTGCATCCACTCCTCCGCCCGTGGCTGTCCCCCGAATGCCCGAATGGCCATTTCCAGCACCAATGCGTATTGGTAGGCGACGACACTCTGCTGCGGGTCAAGCCGTACCGGATTGCCCTCCTTCAGGAGACGGCGCACGGTTCTGACAGATTTGCCGGTGATACGCTTGACCATGTCGCCTTGCAGATATAGCTCGGAGGTTGAAAGCATGTTGACGACGTCGCTCAATTCAAAGCCCTGGTCAGTCAGGTGGACGATCAGCAAGGCATCGTCGTCTATGTTCTGGCCGTTCACGAGCAACTCGACAGGTTTTCCGTCGGCCTTTTTCAGCCCCGTGAGCCGAGGTGTTTGTACTGTGGGCATCGCGACATCCTCCATAGGGCACCTGGCGCGATCATCGCGCCAAAAATACCGATGAGAATAAGCAGGCGTTTCATGCTCGATGTGAGGGGTACGCATAATCGATCCTTTATCTGGGAGCCTGAGCGTTCAAGCCGCTCAGCGACTTCAATGTCAGGTCCGATGCTATAGGTCGCGCTTCCGACGACCAACCTGAAAAAGTCGTCGGAAATATCCCCTGCTTGCCGCAAAAATCGCCAATTTCCGTAGGACGTAAACGCGAAATTCCAGCCATCAGCCGCCGAAGTGATAACTCACATCGAGCCACCATTGCCGTCCGTACGGGTCATAGTTGCCAGTCGGGTAGTACGGCCACCCCGCCGAGTCGTCGTGTTTAACCTGATCAAGCACGTTGTTCACGGTCAGGCCGACACTCGCCCGATCATTGAGTTTGTAACGCGCACTGGCGTTGAACACCGTCCACGGCGACAGACGCCCGTCTCCCGCGCCATTGGTGACCGAGCCGTAACGAATGCCCATCAGCGTCGCCGTGGCTTTCTGATAATCCCAGGTCAGGCTGGCGTTGACCTTGCTGCGCCAGTCGTAGTTGGTGCGTGAGGTGCGCCAGTCTTGTGTCGGCGCCTCTTCCGATTCCTTGTAGTAATGCGACAGCACCAGGGTGTAGCCCAGCGCCGAACTGAACGCACCGTACTGCCCGGCGCCCCAGCGGATGTTGCTTTTGAAGTCCAGACCACTGACCCGCTCGCTCGCGGCGTTGATCGCGTTGACCCGCACGCGATTCAGCTGGTTCGGATCGACCGCCGCATTGCCGGCGTTGCGATCGATGCGCGCCAGCGTCGATTGGCAATTGGCCGAGTTGATGTCCTGAGTGCCATTGCGGCACTCGTTCTCTTGTTGCAGCAAGCGGTTTTCATCGACGGTGGTCAGCAGATCGTCGATCTCCACGCGCCAGAAATCCGTGGAGAAATCGAAATTGCGCGACGGTGACCAGACAAATCCGTAGGTCCATGATTTACCGCGTTCCGACTCCAGGTTCGCCGTGCCGCTTTGGGTGTAGTCGACCCGCCCACGATCACAGGCGCCCTCCACGCCTTGGCTGCAACCGTAGTAATCGATTTGCGCCGGGTAGTAGCCGTTGCTGTCGGACTGATAGATGTAGTTCAGGTCCGGCGCACGGAAACTGGTGCCGTAACTGCCGCGCAGCAACAGGCTGGTCACCGGGCGCCATTCCAGCCCGAGGTTGTAGGTTTTCTGCTGCTCGGTGCGGCCACTGAACTTGTATTGATCCCAGCGCCCGGCGGCAGTCGCCAGAATCGTGTCGGTGACCGGAATGCTGAACTCGCCGCCCGCCGCATAACGCTTGCGCGAGCCCCCGGAGCTTTGCTGTGGGCTTACGCCGTAGAACGTGCCGTCGTTGAGGCCGTCATCCGGATCGACACGGTATTCCTGCTTGCCCGCCTCCAGCACCCCGGCGAAGCCCACTGGACCGGCCGGCAGATCGAACAGATCACCGTTGACCGAAGCGTTGTAGCTGGTCGATACCGACTTGCTGCTCTGGGTCAGGTTGCCGCGAAACTGCTGCCACTCCTGCGGCGTCAGTGGCCGGTCGAGCCGCGAGGCGTCCGGGGCGAACACCGGATAACCGCCGCTCACACCCAACTGCGGGCCGAGGTAGAAATCCTGAATCGATGACAGCGGCGTGTAGCGAGTGGTTCTGACGCTGCGATACTCCGAGCGGTTGGCCGCCAGATCGTAACTCCAGCCGGTGTCGGCGATCTTGTCCGAGAGGCCGAGGGTGCCGGTCCACGAGGTATCGCGCCACTTACTGTTATTGCTGGTGCGTCCGCCGATCTCTTCCTCACCGAAACGGCGATACCAGCGTTCCAGATTGCCGCTGTTCTGGTTGATGAAGTCCGGCGAGGTGAAGGTCGGCCCGCGTGTGTTGTTCTGGATGTGGTCGAGGCCGTACATCAAATCGGCGAAGACCTGACCGCTGTCGCTGAAATGCCAAGTGCCACGGGTGTAGCCGTCGTAGTTTTCTTTCTGGGTCTGCACGGTCCAGTAATCGTTGTACATCTGGTCGGTACGGCAGCGCCCGCCACTGTTGACCAGTTTGTTGTCGAAGATGCCCTGATAGGCGCCGCAACCTGGTCCCAGATAGCGACTGTTACTCAGGTCGCGGCGGTAACCGACGTCCGCCAGCGGGCCGTTTTGCATAAAGCCACGGTCATCGGCCCAGATTGGATCGCGGTTAGTCAGCTCCAGGCCAAACAAACCGTCGAAGTCGCCCCAACTGCCGCCGCCACTGATCTGCAAACGCTGGTTGTCACCGCCGCCGCGCTCACTGGTGCCGCCCTTGAGATTGACGTCGACGCCGTTGATCTTGTCCTTGAGGATGATGTTGACCACCCCGGCGATCGCGTCCGAGCCGTAAATCGCCGAGGCGCCGCTGCTGAGGATTTCGATGCGTTCGATGACCGCCGACGGAATGTTCGCCAGGTTGGTGAAGTTGACCTTGCCGTCGTATGGCGTCGGGTAATCGGCCACGCGACGGCCATTGATCAACACCAGCGTATGGTTCGGGCCGAGGCCGCGCAGGTTGAGTGCACTGGCCGCCGGTTGCCAGGTATTGCCGTAATCTTCGCCTTGGGTCATGCCGGTGTTTTGCGTTTGCGTGGCCAGGGCGTCGTAGACGTTTTTGTAGCCGCGCGCTTCCATTTCTTCGTGGGTGATGACGTTGACCGGCGTCGCGCCATCGCTTTGCGCGCGGGCAATGCGCGAGCCGGTGACGGTGACTTTTTCCATGCGGTAATCGGCGCTGGTGACCGGTGCCACGGCAGTGACTTTCACCGGCGCATCGGCTGCGCGAACGGTCAGGCCCTGAGCGCTTTGCTCGACTTGCAGCCCACTGCCGAGCAAGGCTTTTTCTACTGCCTGACGACCGCCCAACGCGCCGCGCACTGCCGCGCTGCGTTTGCCCTGCACCAGCTCCTGACTGAAGGAAATCGGCACACCGCTCTGTCGCGAGATGCCCAGTAACACTTCGTCGAGCGGTCCGCTAGCGATGTCGAAGGTGAACACCGCCGCAGCAGGTTCCTGAGCGACTGCCGCCAGTGGACTGAGGCCCAGCGCCAAGGCAGCGGCGAGGGTCAATCGAGGTAATTGTTGTTTGAATGAGAACATCGAAGGGTTTCCCTGTTGGAGGCATCTGCAGGGAATGAGCAGCGGGCCAGCGCTTTTTATAGGGCGGCGATTAGGCCAAGAAGTTATGGATTTATAACCGCGCGTCGACGCTTACCCAGTACGGGTTGTGCCAGGTCACGCGGATCGGCAGCGAGTGCTCCAGCAGTTGCAGGGTGCGATCACTGTCGTCGAGCGGATACAGCCCGCTGAGGCGCAGATCGGCAACTTCCGGACTCAGATGCAAAATGCCGCGACGGTAACGGCGCAGGCTGTCGATGACCTCGCGCAGAGGCCGGTCGCGCACTTCCAGGCGCCCCTGCACCCAGGCACTTTCCTGGCCGTTGCTGCGCTCCAGCGCCAGCAGTCCGACACCGTTGAACAGCAGACTTTCGCCGGCCGCCACCACTTGCCGCGCGCCACCTGCGGTGACTACTTCAACTTGCGAATGAAGCATCACCAATCGCGTCGCCTCCTCGCTGTACTGCACGAGAAACTTCGTCCCCAGTGCACGCATGCGACCGTGCCCGGTCTCGACCACAAAGGGTCGCGCCGAATCTTTCGCTACGTCGACCAACAACTCACCGCTGCGCAAGGCGAGCAGGCGCTGTTGGCTATCGAACAAAGGCACCACACGGCTGCGTGCGTTGAGGGTCAGCGCACTGCCGTCGGCCAAGGTGAAGTCGCGTCGCTCGCCGGTTCCGGTCGACAACTCCCCCGCCTCCGGCAGCCAGCCGTAACGCCGTCCGAGCAACCCGGCCAACAGCGCAATGCCGAGCACACTCAAACTGCCGCTGATAAAGCGTCGCCGACTCGACGGCGCATTGAGACTGTGCAGCAGGCTGTTGCGCGGCACGTTGCGCAGGCTCGGGTTACGCAGCAGATTGAGGCCGCCGCCCATTTGCTCGATGACCTGCTGATGCCGAGGATCAGCAACACGCCAAGCCTCGAATGCGGCCCGCTCGGCCATGCCCGCCTCGCCCGATTGCAGCAACGCCAACCATTGCGCCGCCTCGTCGATCACCGCTTCGTCCGGCCTCATGCCTGCATCGCCTGATAGCAGCGCTTGAACGCCTCGACCATGTATTGCTGCACGCGGCTGGTGGACACGCCGAGGCGCTCGCCGATCTCGCTGTAAGTCAAACCGTCGAGTTGATGGTAGAGAAACGCCGCTTTTGCCTTGGCCGACAGCCCATTGAGCAGGCGATCGACCGCCAGCAGTGCTTCGATCACCAGCGCGCGTTCTTCCGGGGACGGATGCACCGGCTCGGGCGCCAGCGCCAGACTGTCCAGATAAGCGCGTTCAAGGTCCTGACGGCGCCAACCTTCGTACACCAGCCGCCGGGCGATGGTGGTCAGCAGCGCGCGTGGCTCGCGAATGGCCGTGGGGTCCGGCAGTGCCAATACCCGCAAAAAGGTTTCCGAGGCAATGTCTTGCGCACTGTGCGGGCAACCCAGCGTGCGGCCAACGGCAGCGCACAGCCAGCGATAGTCCTTTTGGAACATCTGCCCGATGATCTGGTAATGCGGGTTGTACCCACCCATGCCTTGCTCCCTGAAACGGGTCCCACCCGCTGCGAAAAACCATCGTTCTGCCGGGATCGTCCGGCTCTGATCAGGCGCGACTGTGCAATAGCCTCGAAGACATTTGAAGTAATAAAAAATCAGCACAAGCAAACCATTGAGCATAAGCCGCTTCGTCGCCGCAGAAACATTGGCTGACACAACGTTGACCTCGGTCACTGGCGCGTGGCCGGCCACTGATTAATCTCGCGGCTCCATCGAAAGCCAAGGACGGCTCAGCGAGAGCCCGTGGCTGAATCCACTCAAGGAAGAGCAAGCATGCGACCACTCAACATCATCCTGCTGTCGTCAGCATTCAATGGCCTGACCCAACGCGCCTGGCTGGAACTGCGCGAGGCCGGGCACTCACCCAGCGTCGTGCTGTTTACCAATGAACAGGCTGTGTGCGAACAGATCGAGAACAGTGGCGCGGATCTGGTGGTCTGCCCGTTCCTCAAGGACCGCGTTCCGCAGGCACTGTGGAGCAACACCGAGCGTCCGGTGGTGATCATCCATCCCGGCATCGTCGGCGATCGCGGCGCCAGTGCCCTCGACTGGGCGATTACCAACGAGCTGCCGAGCTGGGGCGTCACCGCGCTGCAGGCCGTCGAGGAAATGGACGCCGGCCCGGTGTGGGCCACTTGCGAATTCAATCTGCCAGCGGGCCTGCGCAAATCCGAGCTGTACAACGGTCGGGTCAGTGACGCGGCGATTCGCTGCATACGCGAAGTGGTGGAGAAATTCGTCGAAGGCTTTGAGCCGGTGGCGCTGGATTACGCCGATACGAAAGTGCGCGGGCGCTTGCAACCGAACATGAAACAGGTCGACCGCAGTTTCAGCTGGCACGATTGCGCGCGCTTCATCAAACGTTGCATCGATGCCGCCGACGGCCAGCCCGGTGTGTTGGCGAGCCTCGCTGGCGGTCAGTATTACGTGTACGACGCACACCTCGATTCGCGCAGCGGCATGCCCGGCGAGATTCTCGCGGTGCATGACGATGCGGTGCTGGTTGCAGCGGGTGATCAAAGTTTGTGGATTGGCGCACTGCGGCGTAAACCGCAACCTGGCGAAGAAACCTTCAAGCAACCGGCGCGGCACCTGTTGGCCGGGCAACTGACCGACGTGCCGGTGCTGGACTGGTCGATCGCTACACAGCCGTTCAGTGACGAAGCCTATCAACCGCTTCGTTATCGCGAATCCGGCAACGTCGGCGAATTGACCTTCGAGTTCTACAACGGCGCCATGAGCACCGAGCAATGCCAGCGCATGGTCGCCGCGCTGCGCTGGGCCAAGTCCCGTGATACCCAGGTGTTGCTGATCAAGGGTGGGCGCGGCAGTTTTTCCAACGGCGTGCATTTGAATGTGATTCAGGCTGCGCAGGATCCTGGCGCCGAAGCCTGGGCCAATATTCAGGCAATCGACGACGTCTGCGCAGAACTGCTGACGGCCCGGCAACTGGTGGTCAGCGGCGTCACCGGCAACGCGGGCGCCGGTGGCGTGATGCTCGCACTGGCGGCCGACATCGTGTTTGCCCGCGCCGATATCGTGCTCAATCCGCATTACAAGAGCATGGGTTTGTACGGCTCCGAATACTGGACCTACAGCCTGCCCCGCGCCGTCGGCCCGGCGATGGCCGAGCAATTGACCCAGGCTTGCCTGCCGGTAAGCGCGGTGCAGGCGTGGCAACTGGGCATGGTTCAGGAAGTTGGCCCGCGCTGCCCGGACGAGTTTTCGTTGTGGTTGCTGCAACGGGCCAATGCTGTGCTGAGCGATCCGACCTATGCCGCGGTGCGCGAGCGCAAGGCGCGGGTTGATCAGGCGTTGATCCAGCAATGCCGCGAAACCGAGTTGCAGGAGATGCAGGAAGACATGCTCTACAACCGCCATCAGTTTGCCGAGAAGTGCCGAAATTTTGTCTTCAAGCGTAAGGTGTGTGGCACGCCGGCGCGGTTGATTGAAGAGTGGGCGCGGGTGCGTTTGACCGAGTTGGCCAGTTGATTTTGGCGGTGACTGCATTTTCCCTCACCCTAGCCCTCTCCCAGAGGGAGAGGGGACCGACCGAGGTGTCTGGCGCCCTGCATCGACCTGAAAAATCGAG